>JAGQNO010000100.1 GCA_020428025.1 Candidatus Saccharimonadota bacterium
GCCACTCCAGGCACCAGAAGGTTTCCCAGCTGTAGAACCAAGGATCAGAAAGGGAAACTACTACTATGGCTACAGATGTAGACATGAAAACACTTTTGGAGGCCGGAGCGCACTTTGGCCACAAGACCAGTCGCTGGCACCCTAAAATGGCGCCGTTTATTCACTCTAAGCGGGGTGGTAGTCACATTATTGACCTAAGCCAGACCGTTACGCGCCTGCAAGACGCCTGCAAATTCCTGCAGCAGACCGCAGAAAAGAAGCAGATTTTGCTAGTTGGCACCAAGAAGCAGAGCCAGGACATCGTTAAGAAATTGGCCGCAGACACCGGTATGCCGTATGTTACGGAGCGCTGGTTGGGCGGCATGCTGACCAACTGGAACACCATTGGCGGCCGCATTAAGCACCTAAAAGACCTAGAAGCCAAGATGGAATCCGGCGAGCTTAGCCACAAGTACAACAAGCTAGAGGTGCAGCGCTTCCAAGAAGAAATCGATGAACTCAACCGCCTGTACGGTGGTATTAAAGAGCTGAACGGTCGCCCCGGCGCTGTTTTTGTAACAGACATGATTGCCGACGCCAACGCGGTAGCAGAAGCCACCAAACTGGGTGTTCCAGTGGTAGCTATTGCAGACACCAACGTGGACCCATCTAAGGCAACCTACCCAATCCCCGCTAACGACGACGCCATTAAGAGCGTACAAACTATTTGTGACGCCGTAGGCACCGCAATCGCATCCGGCAAGACTAAGACCGCAAAAGAGGGGGACAAATAATGGCACTAGATATTGCAGAAATCAAGCGTTTAAAAGAACTCACCGGCGTGGGTCTAACAGATGCCAAGCAGGCACTAGAAGAAGCCAAGGGCGACTTTGACAAAGCCCTAGAAGCCATGCGCAAAAAGGGCCTAACCAAGGCAGAGAAACGCGGTGAAAAAGAAGCCCGCGAAGGCGTCATCGGCTCCTACCTACACGACAACCGCATCGGCGTGCTAGTAGAAGTTAACTGCGAGACAGACTTTGTGGCTCGCGGCGAAATTTTTGCCGGCTTAGTCAAAGACGTGGCTATGCACATTGCCGCTTCCGCCCCTGTCTACGTCAGCGCAGACGACATCCCAGAAGCAGACCGCGATGCCAAAAAGCAGGAGCTTCTGGCCAGCGACACCCTAAAGGGCAAGCCAGCCGACATGGCAGAAAAAATCGTTGATGGTCAGCTCAAGAAATACTTCTCAGAGCTATGTCTCATGGACCAGCCATTCATTAAGAATCCGGATCAAACGGTAGGCCAGTACGTCATAGAAAAAGCCGCCCTCTGCAACGAAAACGTTGTAGTGCGCCGCTTTAGCCGCATGCAGCTCGGAGAAAAATAAGCCTAGTTTAGATTCGTTCTTTGAGCCGACTGTTCAGTGTCCAAAACGCTGGACTAGTCGGCTTTTGGCCTCTGCCAATAGTT
>JAGQNO010000101.1 GCA_020428025.1 Candidatus Saccharimonadota bacterium
AGTGGATGCGGTCGAGTTTATTACCGAGATTCGCGAGCGTGGCTTTAAATTTGCGTTGGATGACTTTGGCGTGGGTTTAAGCTCTTTTACTTACCTGAAAACCATTCCAGTTGATTACCTTAAAATTGATGGCAGCTTTGTGCTGAATATGCTGCAAAACTCAATAGATCGGGGCATTGTTGAATCCTGTAACCAGATTGCCCATGCCGCCGGATTACAGACAATTGCTGAGTTCGTTGAGAATGATGCGATTCGTCAGGCGTTGACCGAAATCGGGGTCGACTATGCGCAAGGTTATGGCATAGTGAAGCCGGGACCATTGGCGTCAGTGCATGTATAGTATTACTCTGCGTTGCTTGTCGAGGACTAAAACGGCGACGATGGAACCCTTTGCAAACATATTGGCTAAATGTGCTAAGTTCCCTAAGTCCCTCTGGGTTAAATCTGTCTAAACACTTATGTTTGCCACACCAGCTACTATCGTTCGGACTATCGAAAACTTGCTGAATTATCCTGTCAGGATGCTACATCTGCTGGTGGTCTGGCTGCTTTTTCCATTCTTACTGTGCCTGGTGGCTGCCGATGTTATTTTGCGCACTTTTTTCCAGGCACCCTTGGTGTGGGGGCACGAGCTATCGGGGCTGGTGTTACTTAGTATATTCATACTTGAGCTTCCCCATACGTTACAGCAACAGCAACTGTTACAAGTTGATTTGCTTTTCGCCCGGCTTGGGCGGCGCATGCAGAACGTTGTCTATTTTCTTTCGCGGATATTCGTGCTGGTAGTGGCCTTTTTGTTTTGCTGGCAAGGGTTTACCGGGGCCCAGGATATGTATACCTACGCCGAACAAGCCTATACCCTGCCGTTACCACTTTGGCCACTATCGGCAGCGATGACGGTGGTTGGTTTGTTGATGGTGGTGCAGGCGCTGGTACAGCTGATACATCCAGCTAAACATCACACGCCTTGTGTTGACGGTGAGATCGCATGAGCCTGCAGTGGATGGGGTTGCTGGCCATTGTTTTTTTGCTGGCGCTTATACTCTTGCGGGTGCCCGTCGCTATTGCCCTTATTCTGATAGGCTTTGCCGGCAATGGCCTGTTACAGGGCATAGCACCAGCGGTAACACAATTACAGCTGGTGACCTGGGAGGTTGCTGGCAATTTCGCCATGCTGACAATCCCCATGTTTATCTGGATGGGGCAGCTGGCACATGCCACCGGCTTAGGTCGGGATGTGTTCTATAGCTTTTCTACCTGGATCGGCCGTGCGCCAGGTGGTCTGGCGGTAACCTCTATTGTTAGTTCTGCCAGCTTTGGTGCGGTAACCGGCTCGAGCATTGCAACAGTCATGGCGATGGGTAATGTGCTCATGCCTGAAATGAAACGCTATCGCTATGATACTGCCCTTGCCGCCGGATCACTGGCCTCTGGTGGCGT
>JAGQNO010000102.1 GCA_020428025.1 Candidatus Saccharimonadota bacterium
AAAAACTCCCCAAGGTTTTAAACCTGAATTATTTCGATAGCATTGGCGGCATCGATACCGACAAGCAAACGAGCGATCGCAGCGGCGATGCTCGAGGCGAAGGCGAAGTTAACATCGATAGCCCGCTTGTGCTGAATACCGAGTTTGCGGCCGAGCTAGTTGCAGTACAGCATAAAATTCGCATTGAAGAATTCAAAGGCGATATCAAACTTAAATTGCCAGAAACTTACCTCGAATTAACCGTGGGCGATATTGTTATTTATAACAATGACCGCTTGCGCGTTGATGAGGTAAGTATTGACGATGGCGAGCAAGAATATACGCTGATCTATGATCGTAAGAGCGCTTACCAAGCTAAGGCCTTCGGTCTGCCGCCTGCTGCGCCGTCATTACCAGTGCTGGTTGATCCTGGTGTGACGACCATCGAGTTTATTGATTGCCACACGCTAGTGAGTGGTGATGATCAGCAGCTTGGCTTTTACGTGGCAATTGCAGGCGCAAGCCCTGCGTGGCGTGGTGCTAAAGTGGAGCTGTCGATTGATGGTGGCCAAACCTACGTTATGTCACGCACAAGTTCAGTGTCCGCAATTATTGGCGAGCTCACTGAAGCCGTGCCGGCTGCTCGCGTTGAGGTGCCTGATTATCAAAGTGTAATCACAGTGCAGCTAACAACTTACGGCGCGCAGCTTGAAGATCGCAGCTTTAGCGATTTATTAAATCGGCAAAACCGCGCGATCATTGGCAATGAAATTATTAATTTCGAAAATGCCGATGAAATTAGCCCGGGTGTGTGGGAGTTAACCGGCCTGTTGCGCGGCCGCTTGGGTACCACGGCGAGTGTGCATGCGGTAGGCGAGCGCTTTGTATTGCTGCAGCGCAATTACATCGATTATGTCGCGACGGATTTATTCAACCTTGGCCAGCCGCTTACCTTCCGTGCAATAACGCTGGGTAGTGGTGATGAAACCATTATTACCCAAACTTTTAACGGTCTAAGCCAAACTGAGCGGGCGCCTAGCCAGCTAACAGCGCGCCGCGAGGGCGGTAGTATTTACCTGAATTGGGTTGGTACTGGCCGCGTTGGCGGGCGGGGCAGTGTGCAAATGGGCCAATACTTTACCGGCTACCGCTTCTACATTAACGGCACGCCAACTGATACTGCCGCCAATAATGTGGTGGTGGTTGATCCGGGTGGCAGCGTCACGATTCAAGTGCATCAAATTAACAGCTTAACAGGCGAGGGGCCTGCGGCCGAAATAACGCTATGACAACACCTGCTAATAATTTACCGCTAGTAGCTGAAAACACCCTAGACCCCGCAGCGGGCTTAAATGCCTCGCTAGATATGATTGATGGGTTACTGCAAGTAAGCGTAGAGGCGATTCAAAACGACCCGCCAGTAAGCCCCTCAAAC
>JAGQNO010000103.1 GCA_020428025.1 Candidatus Saccharimonadota bacterium
CTTCGAGCCCGATATGTTCTCGCTGCCGATGGACGTGGAAGTGACCATCGTCGATCCGCCGAGCATCGAGCTCGAGTGGCAGGACGTCGTCACCCGACAAATCCCGGTGCAGGCATCGATCACAGGCAAAGCCGCAGAGGGCTACGTGGTGAAGGGCGATCTCAAGGTCGATCCCACACACGTCACCGTGGAGGGCCCTGTCAGCCTGGTGGAAGTGATGCAGTTCGCGCGTCTGTCCGCGTTCGATGTGTCGGGTCTCACGGAGGGCGTTTACCGTCGGCGCATCGCCATCGACGATCCGCCACCGCGGGTACGCTACGCGGATCCGAAGACACCTCGCCCCGCGGTCACGGTCACCATCGCTCGCCGGGTGAGTGAGCAGCCTTTCCCCAATCGCCCCGTGGAAGTCATCGGCGTCACTACGGGTAAGACCAGCCCCCGCACGGTGGACGTCACCGTGATCGGCCCGCCCGAGGTCATTCGCTCGCTGCGCCCCGAACAGGTCGTGCCCCGCGTCGACTTGACCAAGGCGGTGGACATCGACCTCGACGAGCAAAAGCACGGCTCCGCAACCCTCACCGTCGAGGTGGAGATCGCTGATGCCGAGGTCAAGATCCAGCCGCCCAAAGTCAACGTGCGCTGGTAGCCTGTTCACACCTACCGGGTGCGAATTGGGCGGACTCGATCGCGGTGTGATGTGGCCACGTGCGATGTCGTGGTTGTGCCAGTTTGCGCCCCCCAATGAACGCTCCGGTGCGCCATTATCCTGGGCAATCTCCGTGATTTTTGGGGGGTGAGGGATGGCACGCCGCGTGTATCCGTACGGGATATGCACAGGCTTACGCGCGCGCTCCTGCTCCCCTTGGCTCTCGCTTTCGCCGCCTGCGGCGGCAACACCTCAGGCAACGATCCTGGAAGTGGCGGCTCGGGCGGCAACGGGGGCAACGCCGGAAGCGGCGGAGGCTCTTGCGCTGGCGTGGACTGCAAAGACGGAAACCAGTGCTGCAACGGCCAGTGCATCTCTCTGGATTTGGTGTGCGAAGGAGAGCCCTGTGGTGACACGGTTTGCACCGGCAACACCTACTGCTGCAACGCGAGCTGTGGTACCTGCGTCGCACCGGGCGAAGGCTGTACGGCGATTGCGTGCGGAACCGGCGGCAGCGGCGGCGGTGGTGGCGGCGGCGGCCAAGCGGGAGGTGGCGGCGCCGGCGGCGCGACCTTCCAGTGCGGCTTCGAGACTTGCCAGTCAGGCCAGCAGTGTTGTGGGACCGAGTGCGGTGGAGGCTTCTGCGCTGATGGGGAGCTGCCCTGCCCGCCCGTTGACTGTCAGCCTGTGCTTTGCGGCCAGACCTACTGCGAGGGCGGCACCTATTGCTGCAACGACAGCTGCAGCACCTGTGCGAAGCC
>JAGQNO010000104.1 GCA_020428025.1 Candidatus Saccharimonadota bacterium
TGGCGTTACGCCCACTTCTTTCCGCGGCACAGAGCTGACCTATAACAACGACCTAGCCTACTGGGCCGACAAAGCCGGCTACAAAGCCATTTTATCGGAAGGTTGGGACCCGGTATTAGGCTGGCGCAGCCCAAACTTTGTCTACCGCCCGGCGCACACAGACAACATTCGTCTGCTTATGAAGAACTACAAGCTTAGCGATGACATCGCGTTCCGCTTTGGCAACAAAGCCTGGCCGGAGTACCCGCTAACGGTAGAAAAGTTTATAAGTTGGGTTAACAACAGCTGGCAAGAACCGCTGATTAACCTGTTTATGGACTATGAAACGTTTGGTGAGCACCAATGGGCAGACACCGGCATCTTCCAGTTTCTAGAGGCATTGCCCGGCGCTTGGCTGCGCGGCCAAGGCCACACCTTTATGACCGTCTCCCAAGCCGCGGACAGCTTTGAAGCGGCGGACTTTATTGACTGCCCCCAGACTACCACCTGGGCAGATACTGAGCGCGACCTGACTGCTTGGCTTGGTAACCAGATGCAACAAGGGGCCATTTTATCGCTGTACGGCCTGGCGGACCCCATTTTGCAGAGTGGTGATTTGGGTTTGATTGAAGACTGGCGCAAGCTGCAAACATCGGACCATTTCTACTACATGTGTACCAAATGGTTTAGCGACGGCGACGTCCATGCCTACTTTAGTCCGTATGAGTCACCCTACGTCGCTAACATGAATTTTATGAACGCCTACCACGACCTGCGCGCACGGTTGGCAGAGAAAGGGGCTGACGTCTAGATGGGAAGACCAGTTGTATTGAGTAATGGGCAAATGTTTGTGGGGTTGGATGAAAACGGCCTGGTGCACGACTTCTACTACCCTTACGTGGGCCTAGAAAACCTGACCACCGCTCGCTCTATGCAGCACAAAATCGGCGTGTGGGTAGGCGGCCAGTTTAGCTGGACCGACGACGGTTCCTGGCAAGTCTTTGTAGATTTTGAGGCCGACGCCCTCATCAGCGATATCCGCATGCACTCCGACACACTCCAGGTCAGCCTACACTTTAAAGACTACATAGACACAGAAAATAACGCCTTTGTCCGCCGCGCAGAAGTCACCAACGAGGCGGGCGCTCCAAGGGAGATTCGTCTCTTTATGCACCAAGTTTTTGAAATCTCTAGAGGCGGACGCTCCGACACTGCCCTCTACGTTCCAGAGGCGCATTACGTTTTAGACTACAAAGGTCGCTACAGCCTCCTTATTGCCGGCAAGGACGACACCGGCGCACCCTTTGACCAGTACGCCGTAGGCAACTACGCCATAGAGGGCAAAGCTGGCACGTTCCGCGACGCAGAGGACGGAGAACTATCCGGCAACCCAGTTGAGCACGGCGGCGTAGACAGCGTCA
>JAGQNO010000105.1 GCA_020428025.1 Candidatus Saccharimonadota bacterium
GAGACAAATGCCGCCAATATATTTATGACTAACTGTATAGGCCGTGGTGCATCGTATGGCACTCGCTGCAAAACAGCGGGCAGCGTGTTCACGGCTGAAAACTGTTATTTTATAGACTTTACATCGTATGCTGTTCTTGGAAACCTGGGAACGCACAATGTAAATAAATGTACGTTCTACTCCCCTGGCGCACCAAGTACCAAGCAGTTCTATCGTGGTGCAGGCGTAACAATAACAAACAGCAACATATTTACTGGCGCTACAGCGTTTGGCGGGTCAGGCGGCACATTAACAGCAATCGCAACAAACGGCGGTTATGGCGACGTACAAAACATCACAACGGCAGATTATGAAGATTATGCCAACGAGGTGTTTTTGGCGAAAGTCGGCGGGGCGCTCGACGGCACTGGAATTGGTGGGACAGACATAGCACCATCTGCCGGCTCGGTTGACAGCATCTCTATCACGAGCCAGGTTAGCAACAAAATATTGCAGCGCAACGGCGCAAACCAAAACACCGCTACGATTGCGGGAACGTACACGGGTTCACCTACAGCGATTGAAATTAGCGTCGATGGCGGGGCGTGGGCAACTCTTGACGCTGCGCCAAGCGGCGGCACATTTACTGGGGCGGTAACGCTCGATGTGGGTTTGCACGACATTGATGTCAGATGGGCTAACAGTGTTGGCGTTACAGACACAATAAGCAGCATTGCGGTTGGCGATGTGTACCTACTGCTGGGTCAGTCGAACAATGATGGATGGGGATCGTTTACCGCAACATATACCGGCACCGCTGGCTACTGTAAAAAATTCGCGTGGTCAGATGCGAATTGGATGGATTTCACCACAGACCCGCTTACCACCGACTCTAGCACAGGGTCATATTTTCCGATGCTGGCAGATTTGATTGTCGGCAATCATAATATCCCGGTGGGTTTTTTGGCGGCAGCGAAAGCCGCAACAGTTGCCGCCGACTGGGTTAAAGGCGGGACATACTTCACACGGGCAACAAACCTTTGGAATGCTGCCGCAAGTGGTGCAAAAGCGGCGCTAATGTGGCTTGGCGAGTCTGACGCTAACGCTGCGACGGGCGAAACGTCATTTAAAGCTGACATGAACTCGATCATTGACGATATCAAAGCTGATTTTGGTCTTGATACGATACTGATTAAGATTTCACAGAGCGCCGCAGCAGAAGAAGTAAATATCAGGCAGTGGCTAACTGATCTCGCAGGCTCGAACGCTAATGCGATTGAAGGCCCGAACATGTGGGACGTTTTTCAGTCAACGCATTACGTGACATTGCAAAACGGAACAGATGCGGCTCAGGCAGTTTATGACACATTGATGCCGATTTATTACTCCACA
>JAGQNO010000106.1 GCA_020428025.1 Candidatus Saccharimonadota bacterium
CGGCGGCCAGCACTCGGCTAGAGTTCAAAACCTTAGCGCGAAACAACCGCCGCTAAACCACAACCCCTGCCGCCACTGTTGCCCAGCGCACTTTGTTTTCGACCAGGTAGATTTCGGTGGTGGCAAACTCTGCATGCCCCAGCAGCAACTGCAATTCATCATCTGGCCGCGCGCCGCGATTAAGCCGCGCGCATAGCGATCGCACCTCATGAAATGTAGGCGGCGACTGCTCAACACCCTGCCACACTGCTGGCTGCTCAGTCATGGCTTTATCACGCACTCGCGCAAAGGCCCGCGTTAACTGCTCTGGCAAAACCTGCCCACGGTCAACACGACCTGCAGCCTCACCAGAGGTAACACGGTTTTGCTTGTGAATTAAAAAATCAGATTGCGGCCGCAGCAGCTTGGCCCTATTAATCACTGATTGCAAATGCTCATCGAGCGGAATACGCAAAGCCGCAGGGTCGCTCAAATCTTCGGTTTTTTGCGGTATGAAGTAAAGGCAACCATCACGCACATCACTAAACTTTAGCGCGCATAGGTCGCCACGGCGAATACCAATACGCAAGCCAATATCCAATGCCACTTGCAGCCAAGGCGGCGAATAATCATAGAGGCTTTTGAATTGCTCGAGCGTTAATCGCGAACGCTGCTTAGGCGGCTTTTTGCCTCGAGCAAGCTTGGCAGGCAACAATGCGCCCCCAGGGTTGCCCAAAGTATCGCGGCGCCAGCCACGACCAATCGCATAAGTGAAAATATCGGTTAGCAAAATTTTATGGCGCCGGTAAGACTCGTAGGCCTCTGCCTTTTCACGCAGCAAACTATCAAGCGCATTAACCGTAACACCATTAATCGACCAATGCCCCATCCATTCGCGGTACCGCTTTAGCATACGCGCCGTTTCTGACTGAGACTTGCCCGCTTTAACTAAGCCCATTTTAACGGGCTCATAGGCATTGATTAGCGTGAGCATTTTGCGCGCCGAACCTTCGGCCTCTTCGGCACCGCGCATCTCAGCCGATGCCGCCCGCCGCTCATTAAGCGCAATAGCTGCGTCAATCGCATACTTGCGATCAGCACCCAGCGATTCATATTGCCCGTCAGGCATTAGGTAACGGTAATAAATGCGACCCTTCGCTTTGCGAGAGTGCAAATTAGGTATGTTTTCAGCCATGAAATTTACATCAAAACTACGGTTGTCAAAAACATTTTAGGAATGTTGACAACTATTGACAACCGATGTTTTGACAAATTGCTGAAAGCCTCTAGAATAATGGTCGGGACGGCAGGATTTGAACCTACGACCACCACACCCCCAGAAAGCGCAACTAAACGTTCGCATATTATTGATTTATAAGGATTTTATGCGTA
>JAGQNO010000107.1 GCA_020428025.1 Candidatus Saccharimonadota bacterium
AGTGCGCTATAGCCATCTTGAAACCTTATTCTTCGGCTTAAGTCTGGGTTCTGTACTGGTGCTGGCAGCTATCGGTCTGGCCATTACGTTTGGCGTGATGGGCGTTATCAACATGGCCCATGGCGAGCTGATTATGATTGGCGCCTATACCACTTATGTTATTCAGCTAATGATGCCAAATCATATCGAGTATTCTCTATTTGTTGCAGTGCCTGCGGCATTTCTGATTTCTGGCCTGGTAGGCATTGCGATTGAGCGCGGCGTTATTCGCTTTTTATATGGCCGCCCATTAGAGACTTTGCTGGCAACTTTCGGTGTCAGTTTGATTCTGCAACAGGCGGTAAGAACCATTTTCTCGCCATTGAATCGCTCTGTTGAAACACCCGACTGGATGAGTGGTTTATGGCAGATTAACCCGGTGTTTTCACTGACCCTTAACCGTCTGTATATCATTATTTTCTGTTTTATGGTGTTCGCTGCACTGTTTCTGATTTTGCGCAAAACCGCACTGGGATTACAGGTACGAGCAGTATCGCAAAACCGCTCTATGGCAAGAGCCATGGGTGTTCGCTCTGAATGGGTAGATGCAATGACCTTTGGCCTGGGATCAGGTATCGCCGGGGTTGCTGGTGTGGCGTTAAGCCAGCTGACCAATGTGGGTCCAAACCTGGGGCAGGCCTATATCATCGATTCGTTTATGGTGGTGGTCTTTGGTGGTGTCGGTAATTTGTGGGGTGTGATGGTAGCCGGGCTATCGCTGGGTGTTGCCAACAAGTTCCTTGAGCCATTTGCCGGTGCAGTACTCGCCAAAATTCTGGTGCTGGTGTTTATCATCCTGTTTATTCAGAAACGGCCAAGAGGTCTGTTTCCACAGAAAGGACGCGCTGCGGAGGGTTAATCAATGGAAAATAGTAAAACTGCGGCGGATATCGCCAAAGAAAATGCCCTGTTCGATCGTAAAAGCGTGTTGTTTCTGGTGGTACTGGCGGCAGTGTGTGTGTTTGTCGCCGTCACCAACATGCTGTTTCCGGAAGATAGTGCGCTGCATGTGCCCACTTATACGGTCAGTCTGCTGGGCAAGTATTTAACTTATGCCTTACTGGCAGTCGCCGTGGATCTCATTTGGGGGTTTATGGGGGTGCTGAGCCTAGGTCATGCCGCATTCTTCGCACTTGGCGGCTATGCCATGGGAATGTATCTGATGCGTCAGATAGGTGATCGTGGTGTGTATGGCAACCCCGAATTGCCGGACTTTATGGTTTTTCTTAACTGGACAGAGCTGCCTTGGTTCTGGTCCGGATTTGATAACTTTGGCTTCGCGATGTTGATGG
>JAGQNO010000108.1 GCA_020428025.1 Candidatus Saccharimonadota bacterium
GACTCCGCCCTATCTGGCGCCACTGATGAGGTAATGGCAGCGCGTCGCGCGGGTATTCGTCCTAGTTTAGGTATGGCGTTAGCCAGTGCTGGTAAAGCTGCGTCTGCATCTGATAAAGAGTACAAAGATAAGCTCGCGGCTATGCAGGAAAAAGGGTTTGAACGTGAGTTCGCTCTTGAACAAGCACGTATCGCACAAGAACGCGGGGAACAAGACCGCGCACAGAAATGGATGGGTGTAGCGGAACAACGTAGCGCGGAGATTCGTAGAATCACTAACGCGGGTAAAGATAAGCAGTTTGATGTTGATAAGTTGCGCGAAGGTCGGGAAATGGACCTGTACAAGATTGATAAAGAGGCTGAACTCGCCCGCGAACGTATGGCGAATGACCGTACTGTCGCAGGTATCCGTGCGGCTAGTGGGAGTGATGACCAGTGGAAAATGTATAATGCTATTACGCAACGTTTACAGCTAAATGAAAACTACAAAAAAGCCGCTGCACTGAAAGCTAGCCCTATTTATTCTATGGCTAAACCCGGGTCGAAAGCTAAGTCTGGTTTGGACCAACAGATTGCAGTACTCGAACGTACCGCAGCGGAAGATACGATGCGGTATTTCGCTCAAATGCCGGGGGGCGCAGAACTTGCCAAACAGATTCTTAGTGGTACACTCGGCACCGCCCCAGGTGCAACCCCTGGCGCAGCCGCCCCGGCAGGATGGGGTAAAGCTCAATTAGTGACACCGTAATATGCCTATCTATCGCATCACAGCCCCCAACGGTAAAACCTACCAAATAGAGGGTCCACCAGGGGCTAGTGATGCAGATGTAGCGGCAGCAGTAGTAGCGCAATTCCCTGATGCTGGCCGGGAGGCCCCTGAGACTACTACAGCAGGCCAAGTCAAAGAGTTCGCCAAAGGCATTCCAGCAGGCGCTATCGGCCTGCTGGAAACCGCCGCTGTTGGTGCGTCTAATATTCTGCCACAAGCGGAAGAAGACAGCGCTAAGAAAGCAATCCGTGAATTCGCGTCTGCTGTAAAGCAACCATTTGCCGCTGCTGAAGGCTACGAAGATACTGTAGGACGTAAGTTCGGTGAGGCGTTGGGTTCCACCGCGCCCTTCTTCGCGCTCGGCCCGCTCGGCATGGCGGGCAAGGCAGCAGCTACAGGGCTTGCAGCCGGTGCAGGGGCCGGTGAGGCCAGTACACGTGCCGAGGCCAAGGGCGCCACCCAGGACCAGCAAACGCTCGCCACCATAGGTGGCACTGCGGTCGGGCTCACCGAAATGCTTCCGGTGTTCCATTTCTTGGAAAAGCTGGGTGGCC
>JAGQNO010000109.1 GCA_020428025.1 Candidatus Saccharimonadota bacterium
TGTCTGGTTCCGCCCACACGCCTAAATCCACATCGTCAAACTTTTGTATGCCCTTCCAATCGGCAGGAACCAGTGTGTACGGCAGTGGCCAGCCCCATTTGTCCAGATGATCGGCCGTTCCGCCCCATTCGGTTGTCAAAGCAATGCCGCCCGTTGCGGCGAATTCACGCGGGATAAGGCCGAAACCTTCACCCTTGTTTGGGTTAATCAGTACGTCGCAACGGCCGTACAGCGCCGCTAACTCGCTTTCTGACATGTCCTGTTGAATAATGTCTATGTTGTCATTCGTAGCGGTCATTCGCACTTTAGGATCGCGTGATTTCAAAATCAGCCGCACATCTTTACGGTCGCCAAACGCCAGACAAAACGCCTGGATTGCCGCGTGCCCGCCTTTACGCGCTCCTCTGTCCAGAAAAGCGAGAAAGGTCAACGGCCGATTAGACGGGCGCTTCACGGGTCGGTAAACTTCGTTTACACCCAGCGGCACAACATGGATCGGAACCTCTACACCACAAGCGGCAAACGTATCTTTGCAGAATTGCGACGGCACAATTACCGCGTTCATAGTGTTGAGAACTGGCACCCATTCGGGCGGGATTTTGCTAGATTCAAACATGGTCAAAGCAATGCGCGTGCCTGCATTAGCAAGATGTCCAAACGCACTAAACCCGGTTGGATAACCCAGCAAAATACCGCCGTATGATGGTCTTAACGGCCGGGCCATCAAAGATGCAATGCCATCCGGTTGTGTATCCAATTGCGCTTTACCCATTGCAATCGCGTGCGCTTCTACGCCGCTTTTGTTCAGGTAACGCAACAACTGGCAAGCTAGCAAACCGTAGCTATCCATTACATCCATGTGACCCGGCGCGTAGATGGTGATCACTCTACACCGCCGTTTTGTGGTATAATGTATGAGGCGTCTAGGGTAGCTCCCGAAAGGCGGTACACATCCAACCGCTTGACGCCAATTACAGAACGGATGCCAGCACAAGGATGAGTGCTATGAACAAACAACCTCTTAAAACCTGCACACTCTGCGGTAAAATATTCCCGGCAACCCTGGAACACTTTTATAAAGTCGGTGGCAAAAAGGAAGGGCTTCGCCCTACCTGTAAGCGTTGCACGATTGATCGCGCCACCCAAACAAGAGACCCCGAAAAGCTGAGAGAGTACGGCCGTCAGTGGGGCAAGGATAACCGCGAAAAGCGCCGTCAATCCTGCCGTGATTGGCGCAGCAGGAACCTTGAACAGCAACGTGAGCGAGAAAGGCAAGTCAAGCAAGACGATCCGAACCATGCCAAAAGA
>JAGQNO010000010.1 GCA_020428025.1 Candidatus Saccharimonadota bacterium
AAATAGTCTAGGCGCCTTTCTTCGTCCTCTCTGGCACGTGAAAGGGCGAGCCCTGCTGCTTCAACCTTATCCATTCAACGCCTCCGCGCCACCAGTAATTTCCGCCAGCTCCTGCGTGATTGCCGCCTGGCGGGCGGTATTGAGCTCTAGAGTGTAATCGTCAATCAAGTCTTTGGCGTTATCAGTGGCGTTTTTCATGGCGATCATGCGCATGGAGTGCTCGCTGGCCAAGGATTCCAAGATGGCCTGCCACAGCTGGGCTTCGATCAGACGCTCCACCACTTCTTCAATCACCGCTTCTACGCTGGGCTCAAAGGTGGCGATTGGCTTGACGCCATCCGGCAAGGGCAGGGCCTGGGCTGGCAGCAGATGCAGGTCCGTGGCCTCTTGAACCAGGTTGGACTTAAACTCGGTGTAGAGAATGTGGACCTCATCCGTTTTGGCGGCAGTAAACTGCTCCAGTACGGTGTTTAGGAGCGGCCGAATATCGTTAGCCGTTGGGTTGTCACCAAAAGCGTGGTAGGCCGATGCCAGCTCCACATCCTTCAGCCGACGCACAAACTGTGCCGCCTTACTGCCAATGGTAATAACATCACTGGCAATGCCGGCTTTGTCGTCCTCTTTGAGCACTTTGGTCAGCAGCTTAAGCACGTTGGCGTTATACGCCCCGGCTAGCCCGCTATTAGACGTAACCACAATGTACAGCCGGCGCTTAACCGGCCTTCTTTGGAACAGCGGCTCCTGCTTGGTATCTTCTAGGTGGCCCAGCCGCTGCATGAGGGCAGTGGCGGCATTGCGATAATCGCGGCTGCGCTGCGCATACTCCTGCGCCCGCTTCATTTTAGAAGCGCTGACCAGCTGCATAGCCTTAGTAATCTGCCTGGTGCTTTTGACAGATTTGATGCGCTGCTTTAGGGCGATTGTGCTAGGCATCCGATCCCCTCGTTCCGCTTTCGAGCGCAGTGATTTGCACGGACAGTGCAAACTCCTGTAGGCTACTAGCGAGCATTCTGCCTGCCCACGGCATGAGTCTTTCAACCCGAGCCTTTTCATCAGGGTCTAAAGATGCTGCAATTTCACGAGTTGTCGCTGTTTCAATGTCGACACGTTGGGCAAGCTTTGTTGCCTCAGAATCACCCGCCATGATTGCGACTTCAGCGCAAAAAGCTAAGGTCGCTCTATGTCGCTTTTGGGCAGCGACGCCTCTAGCCTTTTTCGCCTGCTCAAGCCTATCGGCAGTACTTAACTGTGGCATAACCGTTACTCGTTTGTCCTCGGAGAATAGTCCCATTATTTTTCTTCCTTAACCTCGTAAGCCTTAGCTAGGCTCTTAGCCACATCCAAAATCACCTTGTTGTCGTCGTCAGTAGGCTTGTTGCCGGTGTTAACCAGCTTGACCAGTTTGTCGTGCTTGGTTTTTAGCTCGCGGAGTAAGCCGTCGGCCATGGTCTTAACTTTTTCCAGAGGGACTTTGTCAAATGCTCCTTGGGTGGCGGCTAGCAGAATACTGTACATTTCCCAGACAGAGTAGGGACTGTACTGCGGCTGCTTGAGCAGCTCTGTTAGGCGCTGGCCGCGCTCGATGCGCTGGCGGGTTTCTGCGTCTAAATCGGTTGAGAACTGGGAGAAAGCGGCTAGTTCGCGGAACTGGGCTAGGTCCAGGCGCAGCGTGCCGGCCACGGACTTGACGGCTTTGGTCTGGGCATCGCCACCCACGCGGGAGACAGATAGACCAACAGAGATAGCGGGGCGGATACCCTGGTAGAACAGGCTGGTTTCCATGAAAATCTGGCCATCCGTAATAGAAATGACGTTGGTAGGGATGTAGGCAGAAATATCGCCGGCCTGGGTTTCAATGATTGGCAGGGCGGTTAGGGAGCCGGCGCCAAGGTCGTCAGACAATTTGGCGGCGCGCTCAAGGAGGCGGGAGTGCAGGTAGAAGACATCACCTGGGTAGGCTTCGCGGCCGGGTGGGCGGCGCAGCAGCAGGGACATCTGGCGGTAGGCGGCAGCGTGCTTGGTTAGGTCATCGTAAATAATCAGGGCGTGCTGCTTGTTATCTCTAAAGTACTCTCCCATGGCGGCACCAGCGTAGGGTGCTAGATACAGCAAGGCGGCGGAATCTGCTGGACTGGTAGCCACCACGATGGTTTGGTCCATAACGCCTTCGCGCTTCAGGCGCTCCACCAGTGTTGCAACCTTAGATGCCTTCTGACCAATGGCCACGTAGATGTTAATAACACCGGTGTTTTGGCGGTGCTGGTTAATCATGGTGTCTACGGCAATGGCGGTTTTACCGGTCTGGCGGTCGCCAATAATCAGCTCGCGCTGGCCGCGGCCAATCGGCACCATGGCGTCAATGGCGGCAATACCGGTCATCATGGGCTCGTGGACGTGCTTGCGGTCCAGCACACCTGGCGCAACTTTTTCTACCGGGCTCATCTGCTTGGTTTTAATGGGGTCGCCGCCGTCTAGCGGGCGACCTAGGGGGTCTACCACGCGGCCAACCAGCTCTGGGCCAACTGGCACTTCTAGGACGCGGCCAGACAATCGGGCCTTGGCACCGGCTTTAATGCCGGTTTCATTGCCCATGAGGACGGCGCCGATTTCTTCCTCGCCCAAGTTTAGAGCAAAAGCGGTGACGGTCTTGCCGTCCGCACCCTCAATGTCCAGCATTTCATTAAATTTACAGTTGCGTAGGCCGTAAATCCAGGCCACGCCGTCACCAACTTTGGTAACAATGCCCACGCTTTCAATTTCTGGCCGGCTTTTGAGTTCCGCGATTGCGGCGCGGATGTCGGCGCTTAAGTCTTTAATGGATGTTTCTGCCATGTGTGTCCTTTCCGTGGCCGCTTCAGGCGGTGGTTAGTTGCTTAAATTTACTTAATTTACTGCGCACCGTCAGGTCCAGCTGCTGGGCTGGGAATTCCAGCCGCAAGCCGCCAATAACATCTGGCTGCAATGATTCATTTAGGATAATGTGCTTGGCATCAGGGAAGACAGTCTTGACCTGCGCCTCTGCCTGGGCGCGACTAGCCGCGTCTAGCGGGTGCGCCGTAACCACCGTGGCCTCTACAATCCCTTGCTGGGCGCGCAGCTGAACGATATCGCGCATCAGCGGCTCTAGGTCCGCCGTGCGGCCATTGGCCAACAGATAAGCGGCGATTTGCGCGGCGTCCAGCGGCTTTTCTAGCAGTGCTTTGGCAAGGTCTAATCGGGTGGTTTTGGCAATCATATTTAGGCTTTCTGGCCTTTCAGAGCGCGGTCAATCAGCTGTGCGTCTTTTTTAGCATCGACTTTTTCATCGATAATCGCTTCTGTGGCGTCTGACACTAGGCCAACAAGCTCGCCCTGGAAAGCTTTGCGGGCACGCACTACTTCTTGCTCGCCGCGAGCTTGGCCTTCCTTGACGATAATGGCGGCTTTCTTGGCGGCCTCTTCCTCGGAGGCGCGGACGCGGTCGCGGGCGGCGGCCTCGGCGTCTGCCACAATGGCGTCAGCTTTAGCGCGGGCAGCCTTAAGGGCGGCCTCCGATTTTTCTGCTACCATGGCCCGTTCTTGGCGCATTTCTTCGCCTAAGCTAACGCCGGCTTCAATGGTCTCGCGGCGCTTGGCCAAAATAGACAAAATCGGCCCAAAGGCAAATTTTTTAAGCACCCAAAAGGCCAAGCCAAAAGTAACTAGCTGAATCAAAAAGGCTGATCCGTTAATACCCAGGGCGTTTCCGCCGGCCGACTCAGATGCAAAGTTAGTAATAGGCAACATGTATATCTATATCCTTATTTTAGAATGAAGGTTGCAGCAAAGGCAATAAAACCAAACACCTCAACCATAGCGGCAAAAATCATGGCCTGGCTAAAGAACTTAGCAGCTTCTGGGTTGCGACCAACGGCCTTTAGGTAGTTGCCGCCAATGAGGCCCACACCAATGGTAGGACCAATGAGGCCCAAGCCAACCATTAAACCTTTACCAAGTACGTCAAAGCTGGGGACAGCTGCGGCTACTTCTGCAAAGTAAAACATTATTATTTCTCCTTTAATTTACTTATTGATAACGACGATTCAGAACTGGCGCAGTTTGGTGTGAAAAGCGAGTACCGGAATGGAGCCGTACTGCTAAGTACGGTGACATGAGGAACAGAGCTTTTTGCCCAAAATGTGTTAGTTATGAATTGTTGTGACATTATGCGTGCTCCTCAGCGTGTTCGTCCGCGTGATTTACGGCAATCGCCAGGTACATAATGGCCAAAAGGGTGAAGACAAAGGCCTGGAGGGCCCCAACAAATAATTCCATGAGCGTAAACGGCAGCGTGCTAACCGGCGCCAGATAGCTACCAAGGTAGGCAAACACGGCAATAACGATTTCTCCAATGGCGACGTTCAAGAAAAGTCGCAGCGCTAGGCTAAAGACGCGGGTTAAATCGGTAAACATTTCTAGAATGCCAATGGTAAAGTACAACGGGTTTTTGGGGCTACCAATAAAGAAGTGGCGCAGGTATTTGCGGATACCGCCCATTTCTCTAACGCTAGCCGTGTAGACCATGCCCATAGTAATGGCTGCCATGGCCAGCGTGGCATTTAAGTCTGCCGTAAAGGGACGCAGTAGCGGTGTTTCCCCACCTAAATTAATGGCCTCCCCAACCCCAGGCAGCAGGCCCAACCAGTTGGTCATTAAAATAAAGAAGAATAGCGTAACAAAGAAGGGAATGTATTTGCGGCCTTTGGCCGGGTTATTAAAGCTGGATTCCACTAGGTTAGTGATGAATTCTGTGCCGGCCTCTACCAGCTGCGTAACGCCGCCCTTAGGCCGTACGCTGACTTGGCGTGCCACCCAGATTAACAGGCCACCAAACAGGGCTGTGGCAATCCAGCCGTAGAGCATGGAGTTGGTAATTGCAACGCCGCCCACATGGAAAACAGGGGACGGTGCAATATGGACTGCAGGACCTTCTGCGGCGGCAAAGAGTGGGTTCATTTTGCTTGAGCCTCCTGCAGTGCCTTGTAGGCAATGTATATGGATGTTATGGCTAGGAGCATGGCCAGAACAACGCCAGCTAGTGTCCAGAATTGGTGTGTACCGTATCTGTTATCAAGCCAGTTACCCAGCCAGACTGGACCAATAATAACAATGGCCAGCTGCCAGGTTAAGTTAAGAAGGGTGGCCGCCAAAGTTTGCTGCGCAGGACCAGACACGTCTTTAGTGTCAGTCGACTCTTTACGGGCGGCTGTTTTGTGCACCATTTGGTTTGTAGTATAACAGGTTGTGGCCCCTGGCGCAAAATCATTTGCATTGTTTTCTGCAGGTGACCTGACGAGCATATAGATTATGATCTATATTATTGACTATAGTCTATATACGTTTTTAAAGCGTGTTAGATTTTTCCTTTACTTTACAAAGTATAGTGCGTACACTAGGGGTATGAGTAAAGTAATCGTATATTCAGCAGATTGGTGCGGCTTTTGCCACGCCGTTAAAAACTATCTTGGCCAAAAGGGCATAGAGTTTGAAGAACGCAATGTAGAGACTAATCCTGCCTGGGGTCAAGAGGCCGTAGAAAAAAGCGGCCAGCGCGGTATCCCGGTGGTAGATATTGATGGCAAAATCGTGGTGGGCTTTGACCGGCCAACCATAGATGCGTTGCTTGCCAAATAGCTGGCTGTAAAAATCGTTACAATGGCCGCGGCACATCTGTTATAGACTAGTGTCAGAGGAGGCTTCAATGGCACATCCGCATTTTATTCTAGAAGAAATAACAGATGCTGCCGCTCGTTCTTTTGCGGAGCAGCTAGAAGCGCAGATTAATGCCGCCCCCGCAGATTATATGGCGGCGTTGGCCCGCATGCAGGGCGAAGATGCGCAGGCGCCGCAGCCCACAGATAGCGTCATACGCGCCGGCCAGAATTTACTCCGGTTATTTTGGACACGGCAAGACAGAGAAATTGGATTTGATTCAGACACAGAGAAAGCCATTGCGGCAAACGCAGACCACAAGCGCTTAATACGGCAGGCTAGAAACCCAGAAGAGCTTATGGCCGCAAGGAGGAACCGCTACAGTCTCTATGTTGGTCAGGTCGTTACTGCTAGAAGAGACATTGGCGCCGCGTAGCGTATACTACTAGATATGTCGTTTGAAGAGTATAAAACAAAGCCCTCTGTGGTGGTAGTGTACACCGGCGAAGGCAAGGGCAAGACCAGTGCCGCATTGGGCCTAACGGCACGCGCGCTCGGCAACCGCTGGAACGTCGCGTTTATCCAGTTTATAAAATACTGGGGCGTGGGCGAACATGTCTTCCTGCGCGATATTGCCTCTATCTACGGCGATCAGCTGCTGTTTTACAAGGGTGGTAAGGGCTTTTATAAGGCAGGCGATTTATCCCCCCAGCAAGTCACTGAAGAGCAGCACCGCGCCGCCGCCCTAGAGACATATGAGCAAGCTTTGGCGGCCGCCCAATCTGGATCCTACCAACTCGTTGTCTGCGATGAGATCAACAACGCTGTGCACGATGGTCTGCTAACTCCGGCTCAGCTCAAGAAGTTAATTACCAGCAGGGCTGCGGGTACATCGCTATGCTTAACCGGCCGCAATTTCCCGGTCAAGCTTTTGCCGTTGGTAGACATTGCAACGGATATGTCCAAAATCAAGCATCATTTTGATGATCAGTTTTTGGCCAACCCGGGTATAGATTATTAGAGTATACTATTGGTATGAAGCGCCCCACGCTCTACCTGTTTGTTGGCTACCCCGGCGCCGGTAAAACTACCGTAGCCCGATTGTTGCAGCAAATAACTGGGGCGGAGCACCTCTGGGCTGACCAGGCGCGGCAGCTGATGTTTGAGCGCGTTACGCACTCACAGGCAGAATCGCGCAAGCTGTATGATGCCCTAAACGACCGCACCGCAGAGCTGCTGCGCAGCGGCAAAAGCGTCATTTTTGACACCAATTTTAACTACAAAAAAGACCGCGACAAGCTGGCGCAAATAGCAGCCGCTAACGGAGCAGACTGCCTGATTATTTGGCGTAATACGCCCCTGGCACTGGCTAAAGAACGGGCGCTGCATGAGCATCACCGCGACCGCAATGGCTACGACCACGTAATGTCTGCCGCCACCTTTGACCGCCTGTCTAACCACTTGCAGCCGCCCTCTATTAATGAAAATTTCATTAAACTGGACGAGTCTGATATTGACATGCAGAAGCTGCGGGCGCATCTTAAAATGTAGATGCCAACCAGTCCCACAGACCAGCTCAGGCGCCGCCGCCGAGGGCGGGTTAAGCGCGGACTGGCACTTGGCTTAGCAATCTGTGCGGGCCTACTTGCAAAGCCGCCTGCGCCGCTAGAGGCCAGCGTGCACAAGCTCAATCAGTTCCAGCCGGGCAGTTACACCATTGCCTACTACGTAGACGGCGACACCATTGCCGTCAACATGAACGGCCAAGTCCAAATCGTACGTTTTATTGGCGTGGACACGCCAGAAACACACAAGCCAAACACGCCGGTACAGTGCTTTGGGCCAACAGCTGCAGAGCACACAAAATCGCTAATCCTAAGAGGTGGTGGCCGTGTACGCCTAAGGGCCGACCCCTTGAGCACTAACCGTGACCGCTATGGCCGCTTGCTACGGTACGTCTACCTGACAGACGGCACAAACCTAAATGAACTTAAAATCCGGCAAGGCTACGGCTTTTTTTACCCCTATTTTCCATTTAGTCGTATGGCCGATTTTAGCCGGGCTGGCAACCAGGCCCGGCTAGAACGAAAGGGCCTGTGGGGCCACTGCACGCCCACGCCCACCACCGACGGCGGCTACAGAATGGAACAACCGCTTAATCAACAAACGTAGCCGGGTTAACCCGGGGCTCATGTTTGCCGGACCATATATAGCGCCAAGAAAATCGATGTGTTTTAGGGTCTGCGCCGCGCGCCAAAATTGCCAAAACGGGGTAGACAAGGATTACAAATAGCGCCACTTCATACATATGCCAGGCGCCGGGCACGCGGTGACGCCTATAATCACGCGGGGTCTGTAGCACATATGACACAAACTTCCAGAAAGACCCATACGCCTGCCGGAAGGCGATGAGTGCTATGGGCCGCTCATCGTGCGCAGTTTTACCGAGTCTGGAAAGATGGTAAGACAAATCAATATCCTCGTGGCCGGGCCCCTGGCAGACATCGCTTTTAACCCGGTTCCAGGCCGACTTTGTCAGCGCCATATTAGCACCCTGCAGCGGCACCGCTGGCGCTAGCAAGCGGGCCATGCGTCCGCGCCAAAATCGGTCAAACCAATTTACGAGCGCCCCGGTCTTGCCATAGAGATACTGCATTTGGCCCACCACCGCCAATAGCTCTGAGTCCTCCGTAAAAACCCGCTGCAGCTGCTTTATCCAGTCCGGCGCAACCTCTGTATCGGCATCAATCCTACCAATAATATCGCCGCGGGCGGCCGTAAAACCCAGACTGCGCGCATGCAGCACGCCTTGGCGCTTCTCGTGCAGCACCGTCACAAACGGGTAACGCGCGGCCACAAGGACAGAATCGTCTGTGGAATTATTGTCCACCACAAGCACCTCAAACGGTGGCGCGGTCTGGCCAGCCAACGCCTCTAAACAGGCCGGCAAAGCAGCGGCCTCGTTGTATACTGGAATCACGACGCTAATGCGCGGATTTTTATGCGACATACTTTGCACTATTATACCCAAGTTCTCTGGCGACTGCTGCGCCTAGTCTTGCCCCGCCTGTCAAAACGACTCGCCCTGGGGTTGCTAGCCGCGTTACTACTAGCCACAACCGTTATGTACAGCATTAGCGCTTGGTATGCGCACACTCAGGCCAACAAGCCCTTAGTCTACGGCGTTTCTTTTATTCCCGCCTACGCAGAGAGCCTGGGTCTAAACGCCCAAGAAACCATGGATGCGCTGCTTGACATCAACGTCCGGCATTTTAGGCTGGTCAGCTATTGGAATCAGCTGGAGCCAGCGCCCGGCCAATACGATTTTAGTCTACTAGATTGGCAGTTTGCCAAAGCAGAGAAGGCCGGCGCACACATTACCTTAACGCTGGGTTTGCGCCAGCCGCGTTGGCCAGAGTGCCACGCGCCGGAGTGGGTAAATATGCAAGGCCATTGGCAACCCCAGCTGTACGATTTTATGACCAAAGTTATTGAACGCTACAAAGATAGCCCCGCTTTAGCGGACTATCAACTAGAGAACGAATATTTCCTGCGCGGCTTTGGCAATTGCACCGACTTTAGCCGGAGCCGCTTACTAGCAGAATACAACCTAGTCCGCCGCCTAGACCCCGGCCGGAGCATTGTCATCGCCCGCAGCAACAACGCGCTGGGCACGCCAATTGGCCAGCCCACACCGGACGAGTTTAGCGTATCTGTCTATAAGCGCGTCTGGGACGCCGGGGTGACACATCGGTACCTAGAGTATCCGTTCCCAGCCTGGTACTACGGCTTCTTGGCAGGAGTACAAAAACTAACCCGCGGCAAACCCATGCGCATTGCCGAGCTCCAGGCCGAAGCCTGGCCCCCGCACGGCCAACCAATTGCGGAGGTTAGCCTAACAGAGCAAAACAAATCAATGAATGCGGCACGCCTAAAGGCACGCTTTGACTATGGCCGCGGCAGTGGCTTGAAACGCGTTGACCTCTGGGGCGGGGAATATTGGTATTACCGGCTTGTTAAGCTGCAAGACCCGTCGCTCTGGAACGTAGCTAAGCAGGAATTTTCTGCAAACCCCTAAGGCGCTCAAGCTTAACTATACGTTTTTCATGGTTATCGTGGAGGTCGTCCATGGTGGACATAACTACGCCAAACATACTACTGGTCTGGTCGTATAGCCAATCAAATTTCTCATCTATTCTAGCGTAGACCGGCTGTAGTTTTTGGTCTATGAGCGCCTCTAAACTCGCCTCTTGTTGCATAAAGCGCCCGTCTATGAACTGCTTAAGGTCTTCCAGCAATACATTGCCTTGCTCTTTGATTTGATTTTCAAGCTTTGTGAAACGATCATCTTGGGCGTCGAAGCGTTTGTCTTGCTCGGCGAAGCGTTTGTCTTGTTCTGCAAAGCGCTCATCTTGGGCGTCGAAGCGCCTGTCTTGTTCTGCAAACCGTTTGTCTTGAGCGTCGAAGCGTTCGTTCTGTTTGGCGATTAACTTATCCTGGGCAGCGAAGCGTTTGTCCTGCTCTGCAAAACGTTTGTCTTGTTCTGCAAAGCGTTCGTTTTGCGCGGCAAATCCATCCGATACGACTTTGGTTAAGTCAAGAATCATCTGTTTTAGCTCTAAATTTGTTGGCTGAGTGGACATACGAGTTACTGTAATTAGGCAGCAAAAAAGTGTCAAACCGCAGTTAATTAAAATTTCATTAACTAACTCAATTAACAGAGGTAGTATTTTTTTGATACAATGTAGTAATAATGACTAAGAAGCGGCCGCAGGGCGCAAAGACCATTCAGAACCGACGTGCCCGCCACGATTATGAGCTGGGCGACTCTTTAGTAGTCGGCATTAGTCTGACTGGCGCGGAAACCAAGGCGCTTAGACTAGGGCATGGACATTTAAGAGGCGCCTACGTAACGGTTAAGCAAGACGAGCTGTTTCTTATTAATGCCACCATTGCCGGCACCAACGGCATTCAGATAGATGAATCGGCTCAAACGCGGGCTCGCAAACTGTTAGCAAAGCGCAAAGAAATTCAAGCGCTTATAGAGCAAAAACAACAGGGAAAAACACTGGTGCCATTAGAGCTTTTAACGCAGTCAAGATACATAAAACTGCGCCTGGCAGTGGGCCGCGGCAAGAAGCTATATGACAAACGTCAGACTCTAAAAAAACGCGAGCAAGATAGACAGGCAAAATCTGCCATAAAAAGCTTTGCACGCTAGCATAAGCGTGTTATACTGCCAGTGTCAAAACGCCCGGTGGGGCAGGAGAACATAAAAATTTATGGCAAACAAGTTACAACTCAGCACTGCTGGTGTTAGCTATGTGCAGACAGGCACATTTATGGATATAATGACACCCATGGCCAAACGGAAGGTGACTATAGAAGAAGCAGAACCTGAAACAGAAATTCAGGAAACTGCTCCTGGCCTGGATGAACCAGAGGTTACCACGCAGCCCGCAGAAGAGCTCCAAAGTGCACCCGAAAAGCCTCTAGCAAAGATACCGCAGATAGCAGAGGAGCCTCAGCCAGAACCAGCGCCGGAGCACACGGAATCGCCAGAGATGCCCTTACCAGAATCAAGCAAAGGCCCTAAGCTTTTTAAGCAGCGGGGACCCACACTGCCGGCTCACTGGCAATGGTACGCGGGCGGTATTGCTGGTGCATTAGTTTTGGTTGGCGGCCTGACAGCTGCAGCGTATCTTGGCAATTTTACTTTAGGTAAAGTCCGCGCCGGATCAGTTGCAATCCAGCCAAAAAACATCGTAGTTAGCAAGAAGGCTATAGATACAGCCGCGGCTCACTACACATTTACACTTGCATACCCAGACAAGACCGCAAAGACGTATCGGCTCAAAGACGCCGGCATTACGGTAGATAGCAACAAGACCGCAGCCGTCGCCAACAAAGCCGTAAAAGACTTGGGCTGGAAGCGATATGCCTGGTGGCACACCACCACCGTGCCGCTAACCATAGCTAAGAACGATGCAGCATTCAAAGCCTTTGTAGATAAAAATGTAGCCATAGCCAACCAGGTCGCTACCGACGCCACTATTAGCGCCGATGACGGCGAAGCCGTCATAACTCCAGATAAAGCCGGCTGGACTTACAGTGTCCCTGGCGGCAATCAAAAAATTGCCGCTGCCGCTCAGGCCTTGTCGCCCTTAAGCGTCAGCCTTATAAAAACAACTGTGGCGCCCGCACTCACAGCCAATGACTTAACCAGCGCCAAGAACAAGATTACTGATTATCTAAATCACACGGTCACCTTTACAATCGGGGACCGCGCCATCAAGGCAAGCAAAGCCGCCATGGCCGACTGGCTAGACATCCAAGCCCAGCCAGACCACAAAACCGCAGACGTTTCCGTAAACAGCGGCAAAATCCAGGTTTATCTTGACTCAATTACCAGAAACGATGTGTACCCAGCCCGCCCCCAAATCACCATGGCCGCCGCGGACGGCAGCACCAGCGTCCTAAGCCAAGGTCTCAACGGTCAGTCAATCACCAACCTGGCAGAAGTCGTCAAAGCAGTTGCCAGCGGCCTAGGACAGAGTCCTACCGCTATAAATCAGACGCTCACCATAGACATCCAAAACTTTACTACCGTCAATGCCGCAGACTACGACAAGTGGATTCTAGCCGACCTAACCAACAAGCGCATGTACGCCTACGAGCACGGCAACGTCGTTAAGACAGTTTTAATCAGCGCCGGCGCTCCAGCCACGCCCACTCCAGTTGGTACCTACAAAATCTACACCAAATTTGCCAGCCAAAACATGACTGGCGCCAACGCCGACGGCAGCCGCTACTACCAGCCAAACGTCCAGTGGGTTAGCTACTTCTACAAAGACATCGCCATCCACGGCAACTACTGGCGCCCTCTTAGCTACTTTGGCAACATCAACGCCAGTCACGGCTGCATTGGCACCGTAAACACCGACGCCAAATGGTTCTACGACTGGGCCCCAGTTGGCACCACCGTCATTACCACACGCTAAAGGGGTTTACAGGCCAGGCGTTTCCGGGGTAAAATGACGATTGTACCTAATCAACGGGTAAGCACCTTTTATCTAAATTCCAGGACGTGCAAACCTTGCGCGTTCTGAACATTCCGGAGTAGCTCAGTGGTAGAGCGAGGGACTGTTAATCCCCAGGTCGCCGGTTCGAGCCCGGCCTCCGGAGCCAGACCAAGCAGAGAAAAGTTCAGACCTGGTTTCCAGACCTGAAATAACTTCTCTCCTTGGTCCGCCAGAAAATATATGTGCTGATTACAAGGTACAAATGTTGGAACCGCCCGAAAGGGCGGTTCTTTCATTTCACCTCTGTAAGCAAGTTCGAACCCGGCCTCTCTCGTTCTGAAGGAGCAAGCAGCCAAAAAGCTGACCCGTTCCCTATACCTCTCGCTATCTTAAGGATTTACATGCTATGTTAGAAAATATAGCAAAATGCTAAAAGTAATCAGATCTGCTATTATATATGCATGCCTGCGCATATACGCAAAGAACCCTCAGAAGAACACATCGGAATTGCTACCGACATATTCAAACTGGTAAGCGACCCGACCCGGCTTAAAATACTGTGGGCACTGCTGCACGGCGAACACTCAGTAGGCGAGCTAGCGGAAGATGTTGGCGTTCAACCAGCCGTTGTTTCGCAGCATTTGGCAAAACTTCGTATATCCCACATGGTGAGCGTTCGGCGAGAGGGTACAAAAATGTTTTATCGAGCCGATAACGACCATGTACTGAAACTCATTGATCACACGTTTAATCAGGCAGATCACATCAGGAGCGGTGAACATGAATAAATATAGAAAGGAACAATAATGGGTCACGGATTTAGACCAGATAGACTGAGAAGCATAAACAAAAAGAAACTGGCAATCGCTGCACTATTCGTCGGGATTGTGTTACTAGCACTACTTATAGTTATAGGTGTGATAGTTATAGCTATCGTTAGCGCATTGCTTGGCAAAGCCGATACTAGCATCGTGCAAAGTATTGGCAATATCATCACATCGCTTTGGAACTATGCTCTCGATTTTATCAACGCACTATGGAAACAGGTCATATCCAATCCACTACAGTTCATAACAGGCGGGAATGGTTAGATGAGTGCTGAACACCAAGAACCTAAGCAAGGACGCTTGAATAAAGTTCTAACTGCGGTAGCTGCTGTCACTTTTATTGGAGGATTGGCTTTTAGTTTACTCAAACTACCCGGGGCCGAAGCACTATATCTCGTCTCATTGGCAGCTGGTGGAATACCAGTTGCCATCTCAGCCATTCGGAAAATCTTAAAGCGCAAGATATCGATTAGCCTGCTTGTAACCATCGCCGCTCTTGGGGCATTATATCTTGGCCAGTACGCCGAGGCCGCAGCCGTCATGTTCTTTTTCGCGCTAGCCGAGGCCTTTGAGGAGTTCGGCGAAGCTCGCTCACAAAAGGCGGTTGCCGCCCTACTGGAGAAGTCGCCGAAGATCGCCCGGATGCAAGACGGTCGTGAGGTTCCAGTCGAAGCAGTCAAAGTGGGCGAAATATTTAAAGTCCGACCTGGGGACATGGTCCCGCTCGACGGCATGGTCGTAGATGGAGAGTCCTCGATTGACGAAGCCACTATTACGGGTGAAAGCGTACCTAAAGAAAAGTACAAAGGGGAGACAGTTTACGCGGGTACGTTAAACCAAAGCGGCTATTTGGAAGTCAAAGTTACTAAAATAGCCGCCAATAGTACCTTGCAAAAAATTGTTACATTAATCGAACAGGCACAGAAGTCACGCCCGGAAATGCAGGAATTCCTGGATAAGTTTGCTGGTTACTATATTCCAATTGCCATCGGCTTGGCTGTGTTAGTTGCTGTTATACCGCCCGTCTTTTTTGGCGAGCCGTTCGGCGACTGGTTCACCAGGGCGCTGATTTTGTTGGTCCTGGCATGTCCGGACGCATTGGTAGTGTCGGCGCCAGTCACCGTGGCGGCAGCTATTGGTGGCGCCTCACGCCGGGGCGTACTCATCAAAGGCGGCCGGTACCTGGAAGTCCTGAGCAAGACCAAAGCCATTGCGTTTGACAAGACCAAAACTCTGACCGTTGGAACGCCAGTGGTCGCAGAAGTGGTGATTCTGCACGGTGCCACAGAAGAAGATGTTATAGGTGATGCCGCTGGTATTGAAAAGTTCTCGTCGCATCCACTGGCTAAGGCTATTGAGGATTATGCAAAACAAAAAGGCATCAAGCCACACAAGATGGATAAGTTTCAAAACGTCGCCGGCCGTGGCGGTAACGCCAACTGCCTCGTCTGCGAAGACAAAGAGCATGCTATCGGCAACTTGCAGCATATCGGCGCTAGCGCCGATACCTGCGACCATGTGCTGCCGGAAGTCGAACGCCTTGAAGGCATGGGCATGACGGCCGTGTTGGTCAGCGAAGGTAAAAAAGTGACTGGTATTATTGGTATTACCGATGAGTTGCGTAATGACTCAAAATCAGTTATCGATGCTCTCAAGAAACTGAAAGTCACGCCTGTGATGTTAACCGGTGATAATCAACGAGCAGCTGAATATATTGCCCAAAAGGTTGGTATCATCGAAGCCTACGGAGCCTTGCTACCCGAGCAAAAATCAGAACTTATCCAAAAATTACAATCCCGTTATGGGCGCGTTGCAATGGTTGGTGATGGCGTGAATGACGCTCCGAGCTTAGCCAGGGCCGATGTCGGCATCGCCATGGGTGGCGGTGGCTCTGACGTGGCGATCGAAACGGCGGATGTGACGCTGATGAACGACGCCATCGGCACGATTCCGTATCTGCTGGATGTTGGTCAGCAAACATTCAGGGTGGTCCGTCAGAATGTATTTGGTTCGCTCATCGTTAAAGGACTTATTCTCGTCCTGGGTATTGGTGGTGCCATAGGACTGAGCGTAGCGGTGGCTGCTGACGCGATTATGGCTATCCTGGTGGTGCTCAACGGCCTGAGGCTATTCAATGCCGGTGGTAGCGAAGTTGCAATAATTAAAAAGTAAATGGAGGAAAATACATGCAATGTCCAATAGACAAAACAGATTTAGTAATGACTGACCGACAGGGTGTCGAAATCGATTATTGCCCAAAGTGCCGCGGTGTATGGCTGGATCGTGGTGAACTGGATAAGATCATCGAGAGAGGGTCTGCCCAGGCTCCATCAGCACCTTCACAGCAGCCTTACCAGGAACCAAACTACCCGCCGCAGCAATACGACAAACATGGCAAACAAGACAGCTACAATCAAGGCTATCCGCGTAAGAAGCGCAAAGAATCATTCTTGGGAGACTTGTTCGATTTCTAACTAGATAAAAACTTTCAAAAAATTACAGTCCAAGCTAAAGTGAAGCAAGCCTAAAATTAGGTGGTAGAAACGCTTGGTTCGAATCCAGCCCCCGGAGCCAAGTAGACGCACTTCGTAACTTGCGAGGTGCTTTTACTTTGTGAGATACTTGACCCATGAATACAGTACTTATGCCAGTTGCAGTTGTGAAGGATGGAAACAAAGTTCTTCTAAGAAAAATGGATCCAGCAAAAAGTCCGTATGGTCAATTATGGGCTCTATTTGGCGGTAGGGTTGAAAGTGAATCGTCGGTTAACGAGGCGCTCAATAAAGAATTAATGAATCGCTGGAACTTCTCTGTGAGTATAGTTGAAAAATTGTGGTGGGACGAAGAAATCAAAGTCGACCACGATGGTAAAGAGAAACGATTTGTCTATTTAGACGCAATTTGCAATATTACTGAGGGTAACCCGGATCCAGTAAATCAAAATGAAACACTTGAATGGGTAAGTATAAATGATTTAAGAGATTACGATATTAATCCACCAACGAAA
>JAGQNO010000110.1 GCA_020428025.1 Candidatus Saccharimonadota bacterium
TACCAGCCTTGGCGTCAGGCAGGCCGCTATTAGCGACTGGAAGGCTGAAATAGGCCAGTGGCACGCATCCACAGCTCTTATCGACACGGTTTATCATGAGCCGATTGACGCTGAACGGGCATTGGCCAAAGTCTTGCAAGATTATCTGCTGGATATGTGGTGGGATCCTGTTGATAGGCTAATCAAACTGACGGCAATTAGTGTATGGAAAGACACGTCAGGCGATACGCTAGAGGAAGGAAAGCACATCAATTACCAGTCTTTGCGTGTTAAGCCCTTGCCTGACAAGCACTTTACCCGCGCGTTTATTTGGTACAACAAGCCAAACAAAGTTGCCAATGACGACGTGGAGAATTACCGCAATGTCTCTCTGTACACTAACGCCACGTTAGAGGGGACTGGCCTTTACGGTGAGCCAAAAACAAAGGCGTTTGATCCGTCCGTGACTCTGTCAACCAATCAGGCGGATCTGCTTGTACAGCGCACAGTCTCCCGCTTTGGCTTTGTGCCTTTCGAGTATTCGTGGACCACTGAGGAACGATTCCTTGACTTCGAGGTTGGCGACGTGCGCGAGATATCCAGCCCTGAACTACAGGACGCTGACGGGGCCAACAAGGTTGTAAGGGCGCAGATACTTAGTATTCAGCCACAGATCGACATTGGCAGGTCGTACAAGTGCAAGGCGCTTTCTTATGAGGCCGCTTTCGCTGACGACGAGGTATTTACCCTGACCGGCACGATTGGCGATAAGACGCTGCACACGCTCGCTGGTGCGCCCTCTACGGCTGTGGATGTGACGTTTGTGCTTGACGGTGCTGTTGTGGGTTCGTCAGCTAACGGCACATCATTACAGGCCGGGCCTTTTGCGTCTGGGTCAACTATCACCATCATCCTGATCAACAATGCAGACTGGCAAGCAGCCGGTGGCCGGGGTGGTGGTGGCGGCGAGGCTGAGGAAGAATCAGGCACAGTCATATTCATGGGCGCTGGTAACGCAGGCGCGGCAGGCGGCATCTGTTACGACGCGCAAGGCGTGGATACTGATATTTATCTTGGGGGAACGGTAGGCTCTTATACCGCACTGGGAACGCTGAAGGCTCCCGGCGGCGGCGGTGGTGGTCAAGGCGGCGGCCAGAATTCAAATGATCCCTACGGCGGCGGCGGTGGTGGCGGTGGTGCTGGACGTGATCTTGGCCTTGCGGGTGCTGGTGGGGCGATCCAAGGCGCGGGAGGTGCTGCGGGTTCTGCCGGGTCAAATGGTGATGCTGCCGGGTCCGGTGGTGCTGGTGGGTCCGGTG
>JAGQNO010000111.1 GCA_020428025.1 Candidatus Saccharimonadota bacterium
TTCCGGTCCACAACATACGTCCCCTTCCTGTTCACCTGAACCCTCCCCTTCCCGTTCGCAAGACCTGTCCCCTTCCGGTTCGCCGGGACGGTTCCATTCCGGTTCACAGGAACCGTCCCCCTTCCGGTTCACAAGAACCGTCCCCTTCCGGTTCGCGGGGACGGTTCCGTTCCGGTTCGCAGGAACCGTCCCCGGCGGTTATCCGGCCCAGGCGGCGCGGACCTCGTCGGCGCGGACGCGCGCGAGCGCCCGACCGGCCTCCACGCAGGCGGGGACGCGGCGGGCGGCGAGCACGTCCATCCCGATCGCGCGGCGCCCCGCCGCGTCCGGGATGAGCAGCACCACCGAGGCGCCGGACGCCCGCAGCCGCGCGGCCTGCACGGACGGACGCCGGTGCGCCCGCAACGCGCCGGTCAGCGGGGCCAGCGCCAGCACCGCACCGGCGGAGCCGGCCACATCGAGGTTCGCGGGCGAGCGCAGGCCACCGTCGAAGCACAGCCGTCCCCCGATCGGCACGGCCGGGAGCACGCCCGGCATCGCGCAGCTCGCGGCCACCGCCGCGGCCAGGTCGGCGGCACGCCCGGCGCGCAACACCACCGGGCGACCGGTTCCGGCCTCGGTCACCACGACCGCCAGCGACGCCGGCCACGCGCGTCCGGCGAGGTCCCCGGCGACCGCCTCGACCCAGGCCTCGGACGCGGCGGGCGTCCACTCCCGCGCCGCCCGGCGGCCCAGCCGGACGAGCGCCCGGCGTCGGTCGGGATCGAGCTGGGCGGCCAGCAGCCGGGCGACGATTCCAGGACGGACTGTGCCGAAGGAGGAGCCCCGGCGTCCCACGGGCGGACCTGAGCGGAAATCGGCAGGACCAGAGGGCCCGAGCGCGTCCACCAGCTTCGCGATCGGCTCCCCAACCGCGAGCCGGGCAGCCAGCACGGCACCTGCCGATGTGCCCACGACCAGGTCCGCGTCCAGCGGCACCCCGGCGTCCGCGAGCCCGGCCAGCACTCCGGCCTGCCAGGCCAGTCCGGTCAGGCCTCCGCTGCCCAGCACCAGCGCCCGGCGGGGTCGGTTCACCCCCCCGATTCTCCTCCAAGCCCTCGCTGCCAGGCGCCCGGTGGAAGGAACCGTCCCCACGAACCGGAAAGGAACCGTCCCCACGAACCGGAAGAGAACCGTCCCCACGAACCGAAAAGGAACCGTCCCCACGAACCGAAAAGGAACCGTCCCCGCGAACCGGAAAGGGGACAGACCACACGGAACACCCGGCACTCGGACGATTCTTCT
>JAGQNO010000112.1 GCA_020428025.1 Candidatus Saccharimonadota bacterium
CCTAGCTTGCACGGCGACCCCTGCGCCAAATGACCATCTGGAATTAGGCAATCATGCTGAATTCTTGGGCGTGATGAAATCGAGCGAGATGATCCAGAGATGGTTTAAGAATGACACCATGCAGGCCGGTGGGTATGCACTTAAAGCGCATGGCGCGGATGATTTTTGGGCGTGGGTAGCAAGTTGGGCGGTTGCTTTGCGCTGGCCGTCTGACATTGGGCAATATAATGATGATGGTTACATTCTGCCTGAGTTGATTTTTGAGCCGCATATCATCAAAGTGGATCACTCCCGCGCATGGGATGAAGTAGACGACCGAGGGCAAGCCAGCTTGCTAATTACCGGCCGCACGTCTGCAACCAACATGCACAAAGAAAAACGGGCAACACTGAAGCAGCGCATGGCTAAAGCGGCAGAGTTGGCCTTGTATGCCTCTGCTGAGGATTATGTAATCGTGTGGTGTGAAACGAATGCCGAAGCTGATGAACTGCGGCGACTTTTGCCAGATGCCGTTGAAGTGCGCGGTAATGAGCCGCTAGACATGAAACGGAAAAAGTTAGAGGACTTTAGTGACGGCAAAATTAGATTGCTAATTACTAAGCCAAAGATAGCAGCGCACGGCCTGAACTGGCAACATGCCGGAACGCAAATTTGGACTAGCATCACTCATAAATTTGAGCCGTTTTACCAGGGCTACAAGCGCAGTCATCGCTTTGGCCGGACTGAACCAGTTACCTGCCATATTGTCTATGCCGAAAGTGAAGGTGACATTCTGGAAAACTTGACCGGCAAACACGAGGCGCATGTCGAGATGCAAACACGCATGGTTGAGGCCATGCAACAAAACGGCATGAGCTTGGAGATTGGTGGTCATTTGCGCATTTTTACCGACAATGCACGGGTAGAGCGCGGGCAAGGGTGGACAATTTACAATGGCGATAGCGCCGTTGCTCTGCAAAATGAACCTGACAATTCGCTTGATTTTATCGTGCAATCCCCGCCGTTTGAATCAATCTATATCTACTCAAGCCATGTGGAGGACTTAGGCAATAGCACTAATCATGATCAATTCTACCACCAGTATGGCTACATTTTGCGTGATGAGTTACGACGGCTAAAGCCAGGCAGCTACAAGGCAGAACACTGTAAAGACCTTCCCTTGTATCGCGGGCGTGATGGCGCAATGGGACTTGATGACTTTCCCGGACGTCTCATTACGGCACACTTAGAGGCTGGCTTTTGGTTT
>JAGQNO010000113.1 GCA_020428025.1 Candidatus Saccharimonadota bacterium
GCCATTCGTTGGCATTTATTTCAAACTCTCTGAATGGAATGCTGATGCTGATATCGAAGCCAACGAGGGGCGGTGCAAACATGGTAAAAAACCATACAAGCATGCCAACGGCGAGCCCGGAGATGAGGCCTTTGTGGTTGGCTAAAGGCCAGTAGAGTACGCCCAGCACCGCCGGAAACAACTGCAAGCCTGCGGAAAACGCGATAATAATCAGCTCGGAGGCAGACACCGCTTCACTGATAAGTTTATAAAACACCCATGATGCCAACAAAATACTGGCGATAAGGATACTTTTTATCCATTGCAGCCATGAGTAAATATTTTCTTTCTCCAGCGGCTTATAAATTGGCAGCACCCAATGATTTAGGGTGATCGCTGCCAAGGCAAAGGTCGTCACCATGATCAATCCACTGGCTGCGGCCAGTGCACCTATATAAACCAGTATTGCGAGTGCCGGAGAATTGAGCGCCAGTGTCAGGCCCAGGGTGTATAGGGCTGGAGAGGTTGGTGCACCTAACTTTATTGATGCCCAGAGAATGGGGGCGATCGGCAAGCTAATTAAAAACAGGTAAAACGGCAGCCCCCAGCTTGCCTTGTAAAGCGTTTTGGGAGAGATGTTTTCTTTAAAAACAACATGGAACATGTGTGGCATAACGATTGCCGAGGCGAAAAATATCAGCAGTAATGCGCGCCAGGGGCTGTCATCCAGATGCCTTTCGAATGCGCTGACCCGCTGACCATTTGCGTCCAGCCACTCATTAAGGCCGTTAACGCCACCAAACACGTAAAAGACTGCAACACAGCCGATAGTTAAAAATATGACTAGTTTAATGACGGAGCCGAAGGCAAGTGCGGCGATTAATCCTTCACTTTTTTCTGCATCACTGCCTCGGGTGGCTCCGAAGAATATGGTTGTTAAAATCATCGCCAAACAAAAAAGCAGCGAAGCATTGTTAATATTTGAGCCTGGACTAAGGATGGCGACGATGTCACTGAAAATCTGAATCTGCATGCTGATCAGTATCAGTCCTGACAGGGTTACCACAACGGATGACAGCGTGCCGGCCCAAGGGCTGCGGTAACGAAAGGCCAGCAGGTCGGCTAATGATGACAATTGGAATGTGCGTGTAATGCGAAGAATGGGGATTAGCAGTACCGGCGCGAGGAGAAATGCGCCGCTGACGCCTAAATAATAGGCGAGAAAACCATATCCAGATTGATAGGCAAAACCTACCGA
>JAGQNO010000114.1 GCA_020428025.1 Candidatus Saccharimonadota bacterium
CTGACAAGCCGGTCGGACGTATTAGATGTGCGTTTTTAAGCTTGTTTACAACTGGCGCTGCGGCAGCCCTTGCTGTTTGGCCAGCTATTGCACCGGCTGCAGGGAATGCTAGGCCGCCAATAGCAGCGTCAGTAGCTACTCTTTGCCGTGTAATCTGTTTGCCTTGGCTGGCGTCTTTACCTGTCTGCTGAGCTGTATAAAGTGCATTTATACCTTGGTATTTTGGGTTGGCGACATTCTGAACGGTTTTAGCCACAATACGGCCGCCAAAGTTTTTAGAGGCCATAGGGGCGACAGCTTTGGTCACTCCCATTTCAACTGCAGAGACTGCTTTAGGGACGTTACTGAGTACTGGAGCTGCCTTAACTAAACCTCTGCCGGCCCATTTAGCAGCACCGCCAGCTCCCATGCCAGTAGCGATATCACCGCCTAGTTGGCCACCTTTATAGAGAACAGGGTTTAGGCGTTGGTCTTTTACGCTTTGGTCTACTTGCTTGGCTTGTTGGTCAAGAGTTTTGCTAATTCTGTTAGTGCCGGTGCCTGGAGTCGCAAGGTCAACAAGACCAGATACAGCCTGGGCCGTACCAATAGCGGAGCGTCTGCCGCCTGCCAAGACTGCTTTGCCTGGTTTCGTTCTATCAAGTGCCTTATACGCCGTTATAGCTGGCATTGCACCTGGCATAGCAGCGCTAAAAGCGGTGGCACCTACTTTTAGGCCAGTAGAAGTCGCTCGCTGAACAAGACCCTGCTGGGGCGGAGGTGTTTGCGCTGGAGCCTGCCTTTGGACAGTGCTATATGTCTTGCCGCCGTCAAACGGGTTGACTTGTGCTGCGGCTCCCTCTAGCATCTTGCGTAGAGAAAATCCCATATGACCTCCTAGTAGTTATTCCAGTTGTGGCTGAAGTCGTTTAATTGTGGGTTGACCATGTTCCGGCGTATACCATCTGTGTTCTGCCAGTAAACATCGTTACCGCCTTGCAGTGGGCGTACACTTAAGCTTCCCTGCATTGGTGTTGCACCTGGGTTGAATGCGCCCTGGAGGTCTGGGCCACTGCTAACTCCAAGCTGCGGCTCTTGAATCTTTTGCATATGCTGCATTGGAGCAAACTGCTGAGCCTGTTGTGGGCGTGGTTGTGCGGGTGCTTGTGATTCAAGCCCTAAGAGTTTTTTTAACGAGAACATATTATGCTGCCTCCCCGGTTAGTTTTTTGCGTAAGAACTGGC
>JAGQNO010000115.1 GCA_020428025.1 Candidatus Saccharimonadota bacterium
AGTATCCAGCCTTTCCCACGCCTCAACAACGCTGTAGCCCTCTGGTAAAAACTCCATTCGATCCAGCACAAACGCTGCCGCTATCTGCTCGCCGGTACTAGCGCCGGTTTTCCCTCTGGCCGTTAGTTCATTCGCTACGCTGATGATTTTCTCTATTTCCCATCTCATGCTTGCTTCTCCTTGGTGGTTGTCGTTCGGGGTCAAACCCCGCTCACGCGGTTGTACCGGACCAGGAGCATCGCGCGCAGCCCTGTCAAGGAGGGGTTATAGCGCAGCGGCCCTTGACTGGGCGAGCACGGTGCTACAATGCCCGAGCAACAGGGGGAGCCTTTAACGGAGCCGATGGGCCTCCCCCAGCGGGGGACGAAGGGGGAGAAAAAGAGGGTTTAAAGTGCGCTTGCGCCAGCCTTAGTTGTTCCCCTTGGGGCTAGGGGTAATAAACCACCGCGGAGCTACGACACCACACGCCAATACGCGCAAACGGGCTGGCACAGAGGCTAATTTAAAACGGCACTGTTGGCCCCACGACTGACGGCTTTTAAGTAGGGCAAGCGTATTGGTGGGTGGGGGAGGAGCGGGAGAGGTGGAGGCTGCGCGCTTAAGGAGTGGCTTGGCTGGCGCTGGGCTTGCGTCTTTTTGCAAGCCCTGTGACAGACAAGCATGACTGGGCCGCAACATTATTGGCTTGTTGTTTCAGACGCCACGGAATTCGGTTCATGGCACAATGTCCGCAGCACCTTATGTTTCCTCTCCCGCTTCAGCCGCTAATGCCGCCAGCAATGTGGCTTTGTCTTCTTTCTTGGCTGGATGCGTCAACGCATGAATCTCCCGCAATTTCTCTATCGAGACATGGGTATACACTTCTGTCGTGGACAACTCACTGTGGCCGAGCATCAGCTGGATGTATCGCAAGTCCGCACCGTTATCCAGCATGTGGGTGGCCATGGCATGGCGGAATAAATGACAAGCGCCGGGTTTATCGATTTCCGCATGGTAAAAGTAGCGTTTCACCAAATCCGTTAATCGGTTATTAATCCACGGCTCGCCGTAATCCGTCAGAAACAGGTAAGGTTCATTCGCATTGATTAAAAACGCTTGTCTGGCTTCCAGTCGGTACTTGTCCACCCAATACAAAGCGCGTTCACCCATCGGCAACATGCGGTCTTTATTGCCTTTGCCACCTCGAACCGTCAGTGTTTTTCTATGGCTATCCACATCGA
>JAGQNO010000116.1 GCA_020428025.1 Candidatus Saccharimonadota bacterium
CGCGGAGTACGTCCATCTGCTTTTGGTCAAGGATCTTGTCGCTCTCTAGGAAGCCTTTTTTACTGCCGCCCTTTTTGACGATGCCAAGCTCAAAGGCCACGTTTGCCAGGGCTGTTGCTAGTGCCTTGCGTACCTCGTCAATGACTGAAACGCCCACGATTCCGTCGCGGGTCTGTCGCAGCATAATCACCAGCTGGAATGTCTGCAGCCGGCGGTCGCCGACCTGGTAGCTGGCGGTCTTATAAATCGGGTCTGTGTTCTTGTAGTAGGTGACGTACGAAGGCTCGACGTGGTATAGGCCGGTGAAACGTGCGCCCTTCTTTTCGATGTATGCAAAGGCTCCCTTGTCAATTAGGTAGTCTGTGGCCATTGCCTTCTTAAATTGGAAGCTATCGAGCAGGTCACTTGTGTCTACGTTCAGCAGAGTGGTGCGGTTGTCGCCGTGAATTTCCACGACCTTGCGGCGGCCTTCGCCGGCGCTGCCTTCCTGGTACAAACGGACCGGAAGCATGCCCACTACGTTTGCGATGCGGTCAATGGCTGCGGCCACGGCCGGCACGCTCATTGCGGTTTCTCGGGTTATCTCTTCGCCACTAAGTAACGCCCGCAGCAGGGCGTCTGATGCTTCGACTTGGTTGCCGGTTGTTGTTGTTTCTTCGCGCCTTAGTATTTTGCTGAATAATCCCATGGGTTGCTGCTTCCTCTCGTTTTAATTGTAGCACATACTGCTATTGGTTGATTTTGTCAATTTTTGCCTGGTTGTAAAAAATAACTTGCCCACTCACGTCGCCCCTGTTGCGTTTTCGGGCTACCAGATGAGTATTGTATCGTCTTATCTGTTAAAGCTGCCACGCGGCGCACACGCTTGCGACACGGCTCTTCGCCTATTTTAGCCTGTTTGCACAACAAAGTCAGCGGTCTGTTGGTTATTTATCAGCAGGGCCGTCGCGTTAATGAGCGCCACGACCATGTCGACCTTGCCGTTGCTCTTCTTTTTGTGGACGTACCGGTTCATGTTCGTGTCGTATGTGCAGCGGGCATTTTGGAAGTTGATTTCAAGCAGGGTATTTTTCTCGTATCTGAACTCGCCGTTGCGGATCCGCTCATCCAGGTATTTTGTGGCCGGGTGCAATATGGCGCTTGTCTGCTT
>JAGQNO010000117.1 GCA_020428025.1 Candidatus Saccharimonadota bacterium
ACGCTGGATTCTGTAAAATTAAACGTGGTGGATTCTGTGGGCATTTTATCCTCTCATTAGCCAAACTAGAACAACTAGCAGAACTAAGGCCAGCAGGATTACAGCATACCATTCGTATTTAGAACTAGTATCCTTTTTACCCTCGGCGATCAGGTCTTTAAGCAAGTCAATTTCAGCTTGAAGCGCAGCCGCACCGGCAAAATCGCCATCGGCTGTTAACTCCCGCTGTTCCTCTAGAAGACGAGACAGCCGAATTTCCGGGCTGAATTGATCTTGCAGTAGCGCCGTAACTCCTGGGCCTAGCCGGTTCAGAGTCTCTGAATCCAACTTATCCAAGAGTTTAAATAGCGCTTCCTGTTGTTCGTCAGTTACGGCCATTTTTTTACCGGCTACGGAAGGCCAGGATAACGCCGACAATTACAGCAGCCAAAACGAGAAGTCCTAACATGACCATTACAGGGGTGCTAAGGCTAAACGCGCTGCCGGTAGACGGGACGTCAGTCGCAGGCGGGGGAGTAACCGCCGGAACCTCGGGAGTCTGGGTAGGGTTACCGTTACCCCCTCCAAACCAGTCATCGAGGGGCAGAGCATCGAGAACAGAACCGACCCCGGCTCCAATGCCGGATGCGGCTGCCCCAACGTCGTCACCAGACGCGCCAGCGAGACGAATATCGCTGTACTTTTTACGGTTCTTGTTATCATCGAAGTTAGGGATGCTCATTTATCTACCCTTTACAAGTAGGAGAATTAGGAGAAGGGCCCCGATTACCCCAAGAGAGGTTAACCAGCCGCCGGAGTGCTTAGAAGTTTGGCCCATGCGGACCCGGTCACAAAAAGACCCGTTTGGATCGGAGGCGTCAGCTTTGCAATAGGGGATACTTACCCCCATTTTACCGGTTGCTTCGGAAATATCCACCAGGGGGGGAGTCCCGATTTCCAGGTAAACATGTTCTGGGTCAGCTAAAACATCCTCGCCTCTTCGGGCTTCCCAATTAGACCCAACAAACACAAATCTATAGGGCAGTCCAATAGAGTGACAAGCGGCAGCAATGAACAGAGCAAAATCATCGCAATCTCCGACTAGCGATTCCATAGTCACCATAGGAAGA
>JAGQNO010000118.1 GCA_020428025.1 Candidatus Saccharimonadota bacterium
ACGAAGTGGTCCAAAAAACTGATTACGCGTAAGCAAATAAAAAATCCCCCAGGACGTACGAAGTGGTCCTGGGGGATTTTTATTTGCTTAGCTTAAGCTTTTGGACGAGCTTCGCTCACCGCAACTGGGCGGCCGCAAAGGTCTTTGCCTTCTAGCTCTTTAACAGCCTTGGCGGCTTCTTCATCGGTAGACATTTCTACAAAACCAAAGCCTTTGGAGCGGTTGGTGTCGCGGTCTACGATGACCTTGGCGCTGGTTACAGTACCAACCTGGCCAAAGAAGTCAGCCAAGTCCTGGTCTGTGGCAGCCCAGGCCAAAGAACCGACAAATAATTTATTACCCATGAGTGTTACCTCTTTCTTCGCTCAAGAGGTAGGTGACTTGCACTAGCTGCGCCTCTGACATCGAACTTAAAATTAAATCTAGAACCTTCCCGCAGAGGGGCTCTCACTAGCAGCTTCTTCTAGTGGCTACAGTGTGGCACATTTGAGAGGTTTTTGCAAGCGGTTTACTGAATTGCGACGCTAACAGCGGTGGTGCTATCTGTAGAGCTGACGCGGACTGCCACGGTGCTGTCTGTTTTGATATCGCTGACTGCAGCGCGGGTGCCATCGGCTTTGGTGATGGAGGTGGCGTCATTCAGTTTGTAAGTGGTGGAACCGCCGCTGCGGTCCCCTGTTATGGTCAGGCTGTCGGCGCTCACAGCAGTAACTTTGCCGATTGTGCCGCCACGCATTTGACGCGGACCGCCAGCTGCGTCGTCGCCCCTAAAACCGCCGCGCATCATCATGCTGCCGCGGCCAAAGTCGTCTCTGCCAAAATCTTGCCGATGTTGACCCATTTTAACGCCGCACGCAAAAACAGTACCCAATAACAAGCCTAAAATGACTAGTCCGCCCAGCGCGTACAGAACGCGGTGCTTAGAATTGCAGATGCAGCGACCGCCGCAGGTGCAGGTTGTAGTAGTTGTTTCTTCTTTTGCCATAGTTAATCCTTTTTTAATACTTTACAACCCTAGTGTAGGCGGCCCTAGCTTAAAGAACGCTTAAGCCTAATGGTAAAGACCGAACCCTTGCCGAGCTGGCTAGCTACGCTGACTTGGCCC
>JAGQNO010000119.1 GCA_020428025.1 Candidatus Saccharimonadota bacterium
TGGACATAGTAAGGTATAGACAACTGTCAAGGCTGGTTTAATAACTGGCGTCTATTCGTTATTCTGGGAAGAAAGACCATAAACATTAACCCGCCGCTGGAGTACAGGCGCATGAGCGAACCGAGGTTGGCCGCTGTGGAAGCGAAAATTGATAACGTAGAAATGCAGCTGGGGCGGCTTTGCAGTTCGCTTGATCGCTTTACTGAAACGATGATTCGTCACGACGAGAATAACAAGCGGATTAGTGACCAGCTTAACGACCACGAGAGTCGCATCAGAATCATAGAGCACAGCCAAGCGACAATTGGCGTGCAGACTGGTACGATGTGGACAGTATTCATTAAGGTGGCAGGCATCGGAGCTGGCGCTGCATTGGCTGGCACTGCTGCAGTAAAGTTCATAGGGGGCTGACATGGCTGTGATTGGTTACGTTGATGATGCGGATTTCACGGCATGGGCTACCGCTCGCGGCGTTACCCTGACCGGCACTGCATCGGTGCTGCTTACCCGCGCACTGGATTTCGTGGAGCTGCAGCAGTACAAAGGCACTCGCACAGACGAAGCACAGGCTCTGTCATGGCCGCGAACTGGCGTCTATATTGACGGCGTGCTGCAATCCGATGGCGTTGTGCCGGCTCTGGTCAAAGAGCTGCAAATGCGTGTGGCAGCTGATATGGATGCAGGAGCAGATCCGCTGAAGGTGAAAGCGCAGCAAGTCAAAAGCAAGCGCGTTGAAGGCGCAGTTTCAATCGAGTACATGGACGGCAGTTATGCGCCAGACCGATCCGGGCAGGTTTCTCTGCTGCTGGCCAAGCTGACAGCGGCAGGTGGTGGCAATCAGTTCAGCGTGGTGCGCGGATGAGTGACATAGTAAAGCTGGACGATTTTCGGCCACACTTTCAAGCTACTGACCCAGTAACAGGATCGGTGCATGTTTTGCCGGTCGTGCTTGTTTCTGACATGGTTTATGGGCGCACCAAAATAGACAGCATTGAAGAATGGCAGCCAATGGTAAGGGCGCTGCTGTTTGCGCTTCTTCAGGAGGTAGCCGGATGACTATTTATAACCGAATGCAGAAAACAGCTACTAGGCTGTTAACTAAAT
>JAGQNO010000011.1 GCA_020428025.1 Candidatus Saccharimonadota bacterium
CTTGGCTTAGGCTAATTTCTTTAAGCGCCGCTGTGGGCGACATGTTAGCCAAGATTATTAGCCCAAAAATAACGACCAACATAACAAAGCCGGCGTTTTTGAGCCCCTTATTAGGTGCGTTCTTCTGATTATTTGCGGCGGGCCGCTTGGGTGGATTACTCATGTGGTACTAGTATACCACCTCTGAAAAGTAATCTAGATTATTTGGAGATAGTTTTTCCTGATTATCAAGAACGCACCGCGCCTAATATCAAATTTTTTGCCCGTGGCTGCAGTTTGGCCCGCAGCCGTCAGGCGCCGCAAAGTGGGCCGGTCAAAATCGGCCAAATCTTCCCAACGCAGCCATGTAGCCATAATTTCTGCAGCCACGGCAGACGGCAACTTCTTAAACCATGCACGATTTAGGCCCTGCTGTGACAGATGCTGTTTGAGCTGGTCTGCTACCAATGCATCGATTTGCTCATTAGTCTCCTGCAGATTGTCTAACGCCGCCGTTAGCGCAGAAATATCTTGTCCTTCCAAAGAAGAACGAACTCGATTTCTAGCATATTTAGGGCTCTGATTGGTGCTGTCCTCACGCCACAAAATCTTATTTTCTACCGCATATTTAATAAGCTGTGCTTTGTCGTAGGTCAAAAGTGGTCGCCTTAGATCTGGCTTGTCCTTGAGCGCCGTTAAGCCAAGCCTCCCCGTGCCCCGCCGCCAATTTAAAACTGCCGTCTCTACGCGGTCACCGCGGTGATGCGCGGTAACAATTGTCTGCGCGCCGACCTCTTTCTGGACGCGGCGCAAAAAATCATACCGCGCCTGCCGCGCAGTGGCTTCCGACGCGTCTGGCCCCAGTTCTGCACGCTCAGTGGTAAATTGCAGGCCGTACCGTAGGGCCGCTAATCGCACAAAATGCGCATCAAATCTGGACTCAAGTCTTATGCCGTGATCAAAATGCGCCACCGTTAGCTTTAGTCCTGGCTGCGCGGCCAAGAGGTCCAACAAAACCATAGAGTCCACACCGCCGCTGACGGCTACAACGTACTTGCCTGGCTCCAGATTTACATGCATGTCATAATTATAAATGATGAAACAGCTTTACTTTGTCCGCCACGGCCTATCAGAAATGAATAAGCAAGGTATATTTAGTAGCCGATCCGACACGCCACTGGCGCCAGAAGGCCGCGAACAGGCCGTCAAGGCCGGCCAGCAACTGCGTAACAAAAAGATTGATTTAATTGTGGCTAGCCCCCTGCAACGCGCCCACGACACCGCCAAAATTATTGCCGCTGAGCTAGGCATCGACCCCTCACAAATTGTTCTCAACGATTTATTTGTGGAGCGCGATTTTGGCTCAATTGAAGGCACAACCTATTCCCCTCACGCTATTATTGACGGTGCGCCCGGCGCAGAACATTCTAAAGACGTCATTGCCCGCGCCCAGAAAGGCCTGGAGTGGCTACAAGCACGACCAGAAAACGCCATTCTGCTAGTCAGCCACGGTGCCATTGGCCGCGCGCTCAAACACTTGGTGGACCCAGAGAGCAAGCCCTACCACAAGCAGGCCCGCTTTGAAAACGCCGCGCCGGAGCGGCTGCTATGATTTTTGTTACCAGTAACCCGCTAAAATTCAATTCCGCTGCCGCAATCTTACAAGACTTTGGCCTTTCCATAGAACGCCAGGAACACGATTTTACAGAAATCCAAGGCCCCGGCCGCGCCATAGCGGAAGCAAAAGCCCAGGCAGCCTACGACTTCTACAAACAGCCGGTTGTGGTCAGCGATGACACCTGGGAAATCACTGCGCTTGGCGGCTTCCCCGGCGCCTACATGCACCCCATTAATGACTGGTTTACAGCCGATGATTGGCTGCGCCTAATGCAGGGCGTGCAAGATCGCCGAATTGTGCTACGGCAGCACGTTGTTTATCAAGATGAACGCGGACAATTTTATGCAGTCAGCGACCTTGAAGGCGTCCTCCTAACGCAAGCACGCGGCGACAGTAAGTACACCAACCTAACGCTCATTTCATTCACAGATGGCCGCACCAGCCGGGCAGAAGATATCGCCGCCGGCGGTACCATGGTCGGCCGGGAGAGCGGTACGGCGTGGCATAAGCTGGGCGAGCAGCTTACAAAATCTGAGCCAAATCTCCCTTAAGAATTACTGGCATCATACCCTTTAGCTCCTCTTCAAATGGCGAGTCATCCGGCAAGCCGTTCAGGATGTAGATTGGCTTTCGCTGGTAAAACGCGAGCGCCATTTCCATCAGGACATTGGGACCAATATAGCCGGCTACGCCGTGCTTGGTGTCATTCACAACTAGCACTGCATCACCCTTTGTCACCTCATCAAAATGGCTTAGCATGTAGTCTGCTTTTTTGTGATAGTCATTTGCATCTCCAAACCAAGTTTTGTATTGCAATACCTCAAAATCACCCGTTTTGGCCATACTCAGCGCTGTTTTAGGCACTAGAACAACAAAGCCCCTTGCTTCTAGCTGCTCTTTTATTTCCATAACGTGCTTATAAAAGAGGGCGCTGGAGCAGATAGTTATTGTCTTCATGGGTTTAGTATACACTCTAGCCAACAGAGGCAAAACCTGCTATATTAAACCCTGCCTTGGCGCGTAAGGCGGCGTAGCTCAGCTGGTTAGAGCACGAGACTCATAAGCTCGGGGTCACAGGTTCAAGTCCTGTCGCCGCTACCAAAACGTTCTTACTCCAACTACTGACCTTCGGGTCAGAGTGGAGTGCGAACGTATCGGAACGAAGGCCCTCGCCGTTGGCGGGGGTCTTCTTCTGCGTGGACACCGCTTCAGCGGGATCGGCGTGGAGCACTGCGAACGGCACATTGAGTGTGGCATGCGTCACATGCCCGAGCAGGTGGACCGAAGACTCCAGGGTTCCAGAACCAGATCAACAGCATCTCGCCAAAGCACTACTATTACGCAGTTGAATAGGGCGAGGCGTGGCTCAAGGCTAAGAACGTCGTTTATCCGTAAAGCTACAAATCTGTTACAATTGGACGTGTGATGGAATCTGTGAAAGCCGACTACCCCTTTTCATTGGTCAAGCTCTCAGGTCGCCAAAAGCGCCCGATGATGGGAGATGTGTTTCGCGTTCAGTTGACCGATAATCGATACTTCTTTGGGCTAGTCCTTGGCGAAATCGCGATCGGGCCCGTGCAGCTCCCGACTATTGCTGCGGTGATCTTCTCTGGATCGTCCGAAAGTGGGCGCGTTGACGATTTTGTTGAATTGACGCAGCGAGAGCTTCAGGTCCCTCCACAGCTTCTCAGTCAGCGTCCTTGGACGACTGGATACGCCCAAAAGATCGGGCATCTCGATGTCGTGCCCGAATTTCAGTTGATCTTCCGCGACTCTGCTTTCGAGAAGTGGCGAAACGAGCACGGTGATGAAATTGGAGTACCTCCCCCGGGCGTTGCATCTGGAATTTGGGGCATGGGCGATGAGCGTACCCTCTCCGATGAATTGATGGCGTCGTTAGGGTCTTAAGCCGAGACGTCGGGGCGTCATGGACCGCCTGGCTGTAGTTGTCGTTTAGCGCCCAGCCCACGATCGAGCATGAGGGGCCGCATCCGCAGCCACTTCTAGCGACGAGGTCGCAACCTGACACCACGAGCCTGCAGGGCTCGGTTGACGGTCGTCGGCGCCGAGCCAATCTGTGTGGCTACCCGATCAAGAGACAGACCGGACTCATACAGGCGAACGGCCTCATCGGCCTCGGTCTCGCTAAGGCCCTGGCGACGCATCGGCACGCCAGCGGCTTCGAGGATCTGCAAGACACTGCCTTTACCAAGGAAGTACTCCGTGCTGAGCTGAGTAGTGGGAATACCGTTCAGGTAGTCCCTGACGAGTGCCTGGCAGACGTCATCCGCGAGCCGGAAGTAAGGAGTAGCGGTAAGCGAGGGCTACCATTATTACTCCCGATATCTAAACTTGCAGCAAACAAGCACAAAATCGAGCTCTTTGCCCTAGCAGCCGACATCATCCAGCCGCTTATTACACTGCCGCAAATTATTACTATTTACGCCAACCAGAGCGCCAAGGATGTGTCGCTGCTGACCTGGCTGGGCTACCTGTTTTTTGGCATAACATTCCTGTTTTATGGCATCGACTTTAGGCTCAAGCCAATTTGGGTGGGCCAAATTATTTGGGTGACCATGCAGGCAATAACTGTGGTTGGCATTCTGCTGTATGGGTAAGCAACAACTCTTAACCCGCCTAGAAGCCTATCCCGGCGGCTGGCTAATAGTATTTTTTATTAAGCAAGCTTGGGCGGCGCTGTTTGGGGGGCTAATGCTGGCGGCGTTAATCTCAACCAAATACGTGACGTTGCCGGGCATGAGTCGTTACGATTGGCTGTTTCATCTTGGCGCTTGCAATCCAGGCTTTTATGGTCCTAACCAAATTAGAACAGCCGCGCGAAATCATAACAATTATAAGTTTTCATTTGGTGGGCCTGGGCATGGAAATTTTTAAAACGTCTGGGTCGATTCAGTCCTGGACCTACCCCGGCGATGCCTTTTTCCACGCAGCCAATGTGCCACTCTTTTCCGGCTTTATGTACGCCCCTGTGGGCAGCTACATCGCCCCCGCCTGGCGAGTTTTTGACTTATCGTTTACCCATTATCCGCGGCGACTCTACACAATTTTTCTAGCGCTGGCCATTTACCAAAACTTTTTTACGCACCACTACACCTACGATATCCGCTATCTGTTATTTGCGGCCGTTTTGGTCTTATATGGCCGCACATGGGTCTACTGCACGCTACATAAAACGCGTCGACGCATGCCACTTTATTATGGTTTATTTACTGCAAGCCGCGGTTCATCGTCGCGTGTAAGAATAATTACAACATTTTTTATCAAGATGGTGTAACCTTGTAGTTACAAGGAGGGCAGATATGACAATAGAGACAGTCACCTTGGTACGCATCGAGGATGCGTTCCTAAACGATCAACTGAGTGAAAACGAGCGCTAACCAGCGCTCGTTTTTTTGACGACTGAATGTTTGATTTTTAACAGACATTTGGGCGCCAGGGCACTACTATCTAATCAGAGCCCGGGAACAAGGAACCCTGAGCGGTCCCCCCGACAATGAGCTCGCAATCATCCCGCCACTGGCGGGATTTTTTAGCCCAAAAAATCCGCTTGGTATAAAGCGGATTTTAAGGTGGCCAATATGTGTAAAGCTAGATTTGCTGTAAGATTTTATCTATGGCAAGCAAGCTTGGGTGATCGGTCTGAACGTACTCGTACGCCAGGGCCGGAAAATCACTCATGTGCGTTCCTTCCTACGTGAATTTTTTGTTGTTTTTGTTTTGCTAGCAACACTTAGAAGTATACACCTTTTTGCAGATTTGTCAAGCTTATGCTTAAAACTTTCTGGTGATTAGGCTGGCAATGAGTTCCCTTATTTGCTCTTGTGCAAGGGGTGATATGCCAGTTTTTAACAACGCCTCACGAGCCAAAACTAGCTGCTGTCTAATCATCTTTAGGACGATTTTATCTGCACCCGTGGCCCGCACAATTGCTTGCACCTGCAACAGCTCAGCTTTTGTGGCATTTGCCTTACCCAGGGTTTGCTTTAGCTGCACGGTTTGAGCAGCGTTTGCATTTTCTAGTGTTTTGGCAATCAGCAGCGTGCATTTGCCTTCACGTATATCCGCTAGGACAGGCTTGCCGGTCTGCGCAGAATCGCCAAACATACCGAGTAAATCATCTTGCAGCTGGAAGGCTATGCCCAGCGGCTGCGCCAGTTTGGTCAGCCGCTTTAATTCCGTCCATGGCGCTCCGGCGGCAATGGCCCCCAGCTGCAGCGGTAATTCAAAACTATAGCTGGCGGTTTTGCGGCCATACATGCTGAGTATGTTGTGTTCGTCCTGCACGTGATGCTGCTTAGAAGACAGCAGCAGGCCGGCGGCTACATCGTCTAGCTCGCCGCTTAGAACTCGTAGCACCGTTTGTTGGAGTAGTCCCAGGCTGCGCTGTAAGCGCGGGCCGGTTAGACCACTTACCGCTACTACATTAAGCGACAAAGCCGCGCAAATATCTCCAGCTAAAAGCGCCCAAGAGCGCGCCGCTTGGTCGGCGGTAGATTTGTCTAGACCTTGGTGCTTAAAATGGGTTTGGTACACCGCCTCTATGTTTGGGCCTCCCCAGCGCTGCAGGTCGCCGTCAATAATATCATCGTGAATCAGCAGATAGGCATGAAGCAGCTCCTGCGATGCCGCCAATTTTAGAGCAACTTCTGGCTGGCTGCCGCCATAACCCTGGTGGGCCAACAGGCAAAGGAGCGGTCTAAGCCGCTTACCGCCGCGGGCCATAAAGATACTGAGCTCGTCTAATAAATCATGGTAGGCTAAGCTGCCTGGCTCCACTTGGTTCTGCTGCGCGGCCAAGATTGCCACTAGCTCCGCGTTAATTTGCGGCTTGTGGGTGTTTACAAAATATTGGAATGATGTGGGAGCCATTTTATATCCCTCCCTGCTCAAACGTAGCAATGAATTCTCTGGCTTGATTGCGCGATTTTACCGCCAATTTTGTGGCCAATTGTATCTCTGTTAGCCACCCGCCAAGTGTTCTTGTATCAAACGTTGACGGCAAGTTACTCAGCGCCTCATTTGCGGCCAGGATGTGTGTTTTGACGGTAGTATGCACTACGTCAATGGTATCATGCCAAAACTTCTGCTGCAGCCGAGTTGTTGACTGCGCCGCAGCGGGCAACGGCTCTTTTTGCAGCAGCCACACAACGATTGGTGTAATGCGGCCCGCGGCCAAATCTTGCTCCCAATCATGAGCGTCATCGTTAAGTTGGCGGGCAATAATAAAATTATGGAAGAAGGCGGTTATTTGCTTCTGAACGTTGTGTTCCAGCGGGTATCCAGCCGCCAACAAAACACCACGGGCCGCCAAACTATGGCCCATAGAACGCTGTGCCAAAATTTGCAGCTCTTTATAATCTGGCAATTTGCGGACCACCAAACCGCAGCGAGCATTATGCACCTCCCAATCGTTAGCCATGTCCATTTTGTCAAAGGTTTGACGTACCAGCTGCTTCCAATCGGCATCCGGAAAAGCGTTTAGAAAGTGGTCATAGCTACGACGCAGCGCAATGTTGGCCAGCGGCAAATTTTTGGCCGATGAATCGCCGTCAATAATATTGTCATACAATGTGTAGGCCAGCCAGCCGTGCAGACTGCCCAGGTTAAGTGACTGACACATTTTGGGCGGCAAATCATAACGAGCCACTTGGGCCATACTATTGGCTGCATGCGCAATCGCAGTGCCCTGCGGCGACTCTGCCACTTCTTTGATTGCCTGTCTATAGCGACGCCGTAAAGCCGGCGACGTAATAGCAGCAATTTCTGATTTAGGCAGCAGCCTAACTGGGGCCTGAGCCGCGACTGGCAAATATTCTAGCTGTTCATATTTATGCAGGGCTTCCAGCACAAAAGCCGTTGTTAACGCACTGCTCCCACCATAGTGCTGCTGCCCACCGTACACGGGGTCCACATAGAACGCCGCGGCTGGCCAAAACTGGCGCGGTTTGCGCGTTAGTCTATGGTGCAGGGGCGATAGAAGTGCTTTTTCTACCTTTGCAAAGCAACCCGCAGACAATAGCAGCGCCGTTTCTAGACTAGACCGATGCCTATGTTCCGCCCGCAGTTCCCGCTCTAACAATGGCTGAACTGATTCAATGCCAGCCCGAGCCAAAAAATACAGCAGCGGTGCGGCGCCTACATAGTACGATGACTTGTAGCTCCCCGCCTTAATAATCCCGTCTAGATATTGAGTCAGCCCAGAGAGCTGGATATCTAAATTTCTAAGCATAAAGGCAACGTTGGCATTTACCGCCGGATCAATATCGTGCCAGGACTGCTGAGTGCGCCAATCGCACAACCACGTGTTGTACGGGCCGCCAGGCGCCTGCTCTGCCGCTGTAAGAAAACGCGCCAGCTGAGCCATTTTTTCTGGCGACGATACATAATTGGGGGCCACCAAAGCAACCGCGCAGGCTGTGTCGTCCAGGTCTGGCGGATAGGGCTCTGTCTGTTGCTTAGCGGACCCAGCCAACCAATATGTCCAGCTGCCGGATGGCTGCTGCTGACCGGCCACAAAATCTACAGCACGCTGATGTGCCAAATGTAGCCCTGGAATATCCTGTATGGCCTGGGCAATGAGTATTGTCTGAAAAATGCAAGGCTGCCGCAAAGTAGGGGTAAACGGTCGCACTTGCGGACTAGACCAGGCGGTAAAGCTACCGCCTGGTAGCTGCTTGCTCTTAAGCCATCCTACGGCTTGCTGTATCATTTTTTTACCCCATGCAGGGGGAATAACAGCTTAAAAATTGTCCCCTCTTTAGCACTGCTACTCACCACAATTTGACCACCAAAATCTTGCTCTACATATTGTTTTACCATGGCCAGACCAATCCCCAGACCTCTAACATCAGACAGTTTTTTAGTGCTATAAAACGGCTCAAATAAATGCGGCAATAGCGATTCTGGTATGCCCACGCCGTAGTCCTTAACGCTGAGTTCCAGGTTTTTAGCTTGCGGCCGCAGCCTAACAAACACATCTTTATGCGGCGCTGATTCACTGGCGTCCAGGGCATTTGCAATAAGATTGGCCACGATTTTATGAAACTTTACTGGATCACCATAGAGCTGCGCCGCCGCAAGCCTGCCCACATGCAGCGTCACGCCCGTTGTCCGCGCCCGGTAGCGCAGTAGATTAATGACCTGTTTTAGTTCTTGCGGTACATCAAAATATGATTCTTCGCTTGCGTGTTGTAGCTGTTTTCTGGCTGCAACCAGATATTTACCAAGCACATCAACATTCTGATGTACGACTTTGAGTGACCGTGATTGTTTAGTTTTGCCAAGTAACTCCAGCTGCAACGATGCGGCAGTTAACGGGCTGCTCATGTCATGAATTAGACTGGCGCCAATCCTGCCCAGCTCTGCTAGTGGCTGCATTTCTAGTAATCGGCTCGCTTGTAATTCTTTTAACTCATGGGTGCGCTGAGCCACAGTAAGCTCTAGATTATCACGCTCTTTTTGCAGCTCTGCCTCGCTGGCCCTAGCACGCTTTAGCGAGGCGTCTGTTTCTCTGTTCCAAAGCCATGCAACTAGACCGATTACAGAGAAAATCACTGCAAACGCAATTGCGTCGTCAAAGCTGTCAGGAAGCAAGCGCCAATTTGACCTTGGATGTATTACGCCATGCCCTTCTAGCACTGCTAAGCCCATAACAGTTGCCGATATGCCGCCAGAAAAAATAAGCGCAGTGCGAGCACTTAGTAAAACTCCCGCCATAACAATTGTTGCGCAGAATAGAAGCTGGGCCACCGCTAGCCCAAATCCCCAGCGCAAACAGAAAAAAGCTGCACTCAAGGATAAAAATAGTACAAAAGTCCAGGCAGTAACCCTCCAGTGGCCAAGCCTTGAAACTACAACTAGTACAAGCGTACTAATCCAAAATACAAGTGTAATGAGCCCGTTTTCTAAACGATTGTTATGAGGCGGAACAAGATATGTCGCGGCCGCAACAAAAAGTGCGATTGTTGCGACCGCCAAAACACCTGTAAGTAGCACGTTAAGAATATATTCCTGCCGCTGGCTGTCCTTATCTTGGCTTTTGGGTTTAATGACCAACTCAAAAATTTTCTCTTCTAGTTTCATCTTGATACCTTTTGATGAGGAGTGCAGCTGCTTGACCCCTCTTTATTACTAGCCTCGTGCCCAAGGGCTGAACGATTCAGCCGGTGACGCTGCCGCCTGCCAAATAGCTTCGCCACTACGTGCGCTTGGGTCTTCAAGGACTGTCTTGAGCAATTCCTTCATACCTTCTCCCCTCTTGATTAATACGTTTTGCCACCGGCCGGGACGTCACCAGCTTGTAGCCATAACCATGGACCGTCGTAATTACCGGCTGCGCAAACGGACGGTCTACTTTGTCACGCAGGTGCTTAATGTGTACATCTATAGTGTTTGTCCATGCACCACCCTTGCTCCCCCAGGCATGTTCTGCCAGGCTTGTGCGATCTACAACTTCTCCGGGATGCTGCATAAAATATTCCATGAGCGCAAACTCTTTTTTGCGCAGTTCTATAAGCATGCCGGCCCGCTCCACGCTCCGTCTGGCCGGGTGTAGAATTAATTCTCCGACCTGCATAGGTGGCTGATTTGGATAGTCTGGCTGCGGGCGGAGTCCAGCCTTTATACGCGCCAACAGCTCCTCTAGGTTGAACGGCTTGGTCATGTAATCTGTAGCCCCAGCATCAAACAGGCCGAGCTTGGAACGCAGAGTGCCGTCGCCCGTTAGGATGATTATAGGCGCAGTGATACTCTCTGCCCTAAGGCGCCTACAGACTTCTAGGCCAGAAATATCCGGCAGTCCTAAATCCAGCAAAATTAGGTCAAAGTAATGATTGGCAGCTTTTCTTAAGGCCGTTCTACCCGTTTTGGCGTGCACCACTTTGTAGTCTGCGCGGCTAAGGGTGCTGTAAAGAGTAAGCGCTATACCAAGCTCATCCTCTACGACTAAAATGTGGTGACGATCTTTCATGCCTAGCTTTTATTATGCAGCCAGGCAAAAGTGAATTCTTAAATTTTCATTAACTTTTTGCTCTGACCTCTGTAAAGATTTTTTGATTTCTTAAGTTTTCTGACCAAAAGTTGCTGCTACGTAGTAGTTTGGGGACCAGGGGCGCTGCCTGCATCAGTCATTTTGTCACCTGCTCGGAAAATATTCCTGCGCCGGCTCCTCATGAACGAACCTGGGGCCGACGCATCGGCTGCGCCGCTGCTGGTCCCAGGCTCGGCCCCTGCCTCATAACCAAAATAAATCACCCACTTTGGTGGGTGATTTATTTTGGTTGAGTACGTGCAATCGGAATGGAACCTAATTGCGCATGAGATTTACAGATGGCAGCAGCTTTTGAGAACAACCTAAAGTTTTATTTGGATAGTCCATACAGGACTCGAACCTACGACCAACGATGTATATATCCTTTAGGCAGATATTCTGAATAAAACGACTCTAGCACAAAATAATAAGCATCTCCAAAGTTCTCTGGTTGCTCGAATAGGGCTTGTTTCAAATCATCTTTCGTAAATCTTTCTATGGCAACAGATTCCTCATTGAGCTTAACCGGATCATCAGTACTGATTTCGTAAATAATAAATAAATGATTTTCATCGCGACCAATAACTTGACGATGAAATACTCTGTCGCCAACATGCTTATAGCTGATGTTGCGAGTACCAATTTCTTCTTCTGACTCACGTAGTAAAGCATCAAGTTCTGATTCTCCGGCTTGGACATGCCCTCCTACCGGAGCGACAAGCTGTCCTGCGTCCTGCCTGTCCGACGCCTGTCTTACTAATGCCCAGTCATTGCCATACTTGAGATATCCAATAACTGTCTTATGAAGCCAGCCATGTTTATGAGCTTCGGTTTTTAATTCCTGCCTTAGGACTTTACCGTTTTCATCAATAATATCTACAAGTTCTTCATCCATTGCTCAATCATATCACTCTCACCTCTATAATTGCACTGGGGTGGATTATGGAACCTAACAAGAATCATCATTTATTGATTCCGATAGAGCAAAAAGTCCTCCGAAGAGGACGTTAGTATCACTTGGTTGCGGGGCCAGGATCGGCCTAGCGGCCTCCGCCACTGCGGCGTGCTCGGTGCAAGCACCTGCGCGCGGCCTCGTTTTACCGAACCTGCTTTTGCTTCGCAAAAGTCCAGGTTCTCTGGTCTGTGTCAGAACCACGAAAAAAGACCACACTGTGGTGGCCTTTTTTCGTGGTTGCGGGGCCAGGACTCGAACCTGGGACCTCGTGGTTATGAGCCACGCGAGCTGCCGCTGCTCCACCCCGCGATAACGTCTATTAAGTAGAGCCTAGGTATGGTATCAAACAGAGGTAATTTTGTCAACGTTCAAGTGGCTGTCGATGCAAAAAGAAATCAAGCCACGCCTGAAAATTGCTACGCTGCTTCTTGGGTGCGTTTTTGGCAGAATCTGTAGGCAACGCCGGCGCATTAGCCAGCGCCACTGCTTCCGGCACCAAAAGTTCCTTCTCTCCAGGCCGACCCAACCCAAAGTTCTGGCGCGCTTGCAGCTCCAAAAACGTATCGGTGCCATAGTACTGATTCTGCAACTGTTGGTTTTGATTCTTGAGCTTGAGCAAGTCGTTTTTTTGCTGTAGGCCCGCAATTTGCTTCTGGAGTTCGTAGTTGGTCTGAATCGTCTTAATGCCGCTCCAGCTCAGCAGGAGCACCAGAACCACAAAAACAACCTGGCCGGTAAATCGGATGTCTCTAAAATTGCCCAGCCAAGCCTGGATGCGCGGCAGATAGTCTTGCATATTTATTTTCATGGGGTCACTAAATTATATACCTTTTGCGCCAAAATCTGCTATACTCAATCTGTTAGCGTACCCTGCAACAAAGGGGGTGTAGCTCAGTGGTTAGAGCAGAGGACTCATAATCCTTTGGTCGATGGTTCAAGTCCATCCACCCCCACCAATACATGAATGGCCGCCTAAAAGGCGGTTATTTATTTACTGACAGAAAGCTGGATAGAGACAGAGTCTACGAATGCTTACCCCCAATATAATCAATTAGCCAGTTGTGCCTGGCATAATACGCATCGCCAAAGCGTCTGGCGGCACGGCGAGCGCGGCGGGTGCCGGGGCGATAGTACTTGCGGGCCCACCAAGAGCCTGGCTTAGCAAGCCTAACTGCGCCAATAAAGGCCATAAAGGGTACAAAAATGCCCACAATTCCGGTAGATAACTTCCCTTTTACAATGCATATAATAGACAGCAGGAAGTTGATAATAACTGTGGCGGCAATTGCGGGCGGAGAGACTTTGTCGCCAAACTGAAAGTCGGTTGGTGAAGCTTCTAGCGGATTAATTCCTATTAGCAGCGCGGTGCAGATGGCGGCTGCGACCGCTAAGGCGCTAATGGAAGCGCGTCCCTCTTTTTGCCAATAGACATCGCGCATGTGTACCCACATGGCAAATTCATCCAACGCTAATGCCGCGCCTACGCCAAAAAAGCCTGCCAAAATATACAGGGCCATGTGGTGCGGCTGGTACGCAATGCTTAAAAGACCGGTCATGAGCACCAGCAATATCCCCCACACCTGGTGGTGCACATGCACGCCGTTAATGTGGATATTTTTGAACACCCCACCAGAGTTCTGCCGGGCCCGGATTACCCGCGTTATGGTCCGTGTCAGCGCCACCGTACCCACAAATGATGCCAGCACGACGCCAACTGCAACTTGGCCTTCAGATAAACTCATGCTCTTATTGTACAAAATGCAAGATACTTCACAGACTTTTAGCTAAGAGCACGCCATACTGGTACATGTAAACAGGAGTTTACCATGAATAAGTTCAATACATTTTTGCAGCAGCGCCGCGATGAGCGCCAGACCCATCGCCTGCTTAATCGCGACGATTTTCAGCTGCAGTAAGTAAGCTAATCAGCTCTGTAGTGGAGCTTGCGTTCATAAGTTTGTCGCGCAGTTCGCGCGCGCCGTCAAAGCCGTTTATGTAAACTTTGCAAAACTTGTTGAGCGTCTTTATATTGCGCTCGCCGCGGCCCCACATGACGTTAAACATTTGAACCTGCTTTTTATACAGGGCGATGCGCTGCTGGCGGCCTACATACTGCCAGTCGCTGCGCTCCATAAACACCTTAGGATCAGCAAAAATGCCGCGCCCAATCATGATGCCGTCTAGGTTGTACTTGCCCGCTAATTGCAGGGCGTGTTCGTAGCTGATTACGTCGCCGTTGCCCACCACTAGTGTATCTGTGCCGTGCATATCGCGCAGGTGGCGCACCTGACCAATCAACTCCCAGTCCGCCGGCACTTTGCTCATTTGCTTGCGCGTCCGGCCGTGCACGGTGAGCATTTGCGGCTTTTGCTGAAGCAAAAAATCGTGCCATGTTAAGTCGACTTCGTTAAAGCCAAGCCGCGTCTTAATACTTAACGGCAGCCGACCCGCCAGCCCGTCTTTTGTGGCATCAATTATCTGTTTTGCCAGATCGCGGTTCTCTTTTTTAATCAGCGCCGCACAGGCCCCATTTTGCACCTCTGATTTTGCCGGGCAGCCCATATTTAGGTCAACGCCCACAAAATTAACACCCTTAGGTAGCCCCAGCTCCTGCGCCAATTGCCCGGTGGCGATTTGCTCCGCCACAGCTTTGAAGTTTTCTGGCTTAAGACCCCACAGCTGCGCCACTAATCGGGTTTCTGAAGGCATGAACTTGAGTTTTTTTAGCAGCTTAGCGCGTCCCGGGCTCATAAGCCCATCCACATTCACAAACTCCGTAAAAAACAGATCCGGCGACGCCAAATCCTGCACAATCTGCCTAAAGACGGTGTCCGTGACATCGTCCATGGGCGCTAGAGCCAGGAAAGGGCGCGGCAGGCTTTGATATTTACGCAGCGAGTCCAAGTTTTTCTAATGCTCCCCTGGCAACTACCCGTGGTGCGCCAGTGTTGTGCCTAGCAATTGCCTCAAGTTGCGTCCCCCAAAACTTCTGAGCCGCAGCACGATCAGCAATTGCTGCTTCAACCAGGGACTTTCCTTCATATACTCGTAGCTTTCCTAGGCGCTCCTGAACATATTCAGCAAAGTGCCTTGGGGGAGTTTGCATAACGTAGCCCTGCAGCGACTCAGCATGACCTTGTGCGTAACGAGCTAGAGGATAGTGTCCGATAGCATCTATACTGCGCGCATGTGCCAAGTGGTTAATATCAGCAAATCTAACTGATAGGCCTGGACGCGTAACAAGCATACCCGCCGCGGAGCTCAGAGGGTTCTGCAGCGACCCGGCGATTTCCTGACGATTTTGCAATAGCCCAGTAAGATTATTTCTGGCGTTTTGGGCATAACTTGCATATTCTGTCGTAACCCTTACAGCTGCTTTTACCGGATCAGCGTCATGCTTAACCTGGTGCCTAGCAATTTCTACCAAATGTTTTGCCACACCGCCCGGCTTCTCAGAAAAATCTAACGCAGTAAAAACCTCGCTTAGTTCACGAAGACTAGTAGGATAGAATCCCTGTGTTTCCTTAACAATCTGCAGCCTGTCTAACCGAGCAATCTCTCCCAGCCCGTCTTGGGCGGATTCTGACGCTATAGGATACGACCCTCTTACAAGTGCACGCCCCATATAAGCTGAGACCCCTCTTTGGTCCATGATTGTTTCTGCTTTTTGCCAGTCAGTATCCGTTAATGGCTCTTCGGCAGGATACGGCACCCCACTGGCATCTGAAAACATGCTCTCCCAAGGGGTAGTTTGTGTGGACTCTGGTGAATAACCATCAATTGCCATAATGGCTATTATATTAGCACAATTTTGCTGTTTTTGCAATCTATTCCCAGCGGAAGACGCGGAAAGCAATCACGTAAATAACTAGTGTCCAGATGCCGATAAGCAGCAGCTGGTGGCCTAGATTTATCAGATGTACACCCTCCGTAGTCAGTAGACGCAGGCCATCAATTACCGGAGTTAGCGGCAGATAATCTGACACATTTTGCAGCCACTGGGGCATTAAGAAGCGGGGGAAGAAGGTGCCGGACAGGAACATCATGGGAAAAACAACTGCGTTAGCCAGCGGTGCGGCTTGACGCTCGTTCTTAGCCCAACCACCAACGGCTAGACCAATACCAAGAATCATGAAGATGCCCAGCACCGTAAAGGCAATAATCTCAAACCAGTTGCCTGCTACATTGAGTTTGAAGACGGCAATTGCTACCGCAAATTGAGCCGCAACACCTACCAAGCCAGTTAGTGCCTGACTAAACATAGTAGCCATGAAGTACTGCCAAACGCGCAGCGGCGTGGTGTGTAGGCGGCGCAGAATCCCCTGTTTCTTTAGCTCTGGGAAGACGTTAATCGGCCCAAAAATACCAATACCGATGATTGAAAAACCTAATAGGCCCGCGAAGGTGTAGTCAAAGGCCGTCAGGTGATGGT
>JAGQNO010000120.1 GCA_020428025.1 Candidatus Saccharimonadota bacterium
GCCGGCTCGGTGATGCCCGAGTAGAGCAGGTTGTCCACCCGACGTCCGGACGCGACCCCGGCCGCGCCGCCCACGTGGTCCGCGTGCAGGTGGGTGAGCACCAGCCAGGCCACTTCGGTGACCCCGAGCTGATCCAGGCACCTGTCGATGGGCTTCGGCTCCGGGCCGGCGTCCACCACGATCGCCCGCCCCGCGCCGGCGGCGATGACCGTCGCGTCCCCCTGCCCGACGTCACAGCTCACCACCTGCCAGCCGTCCGGCGGCCAGCCCGGCGGGGCGACCGGACGCAGGAGCACCACGACCATCGCCACCACGAGCACGACGACCAGCCACGGTCTGCGCAGCAGTTGCGGCAGGCCGAGCAGCAGCGCCAGGCAGCAGGCGGTCAGCACGGCCAGGGCGAGCGGGCCCGCCGGCCACACCATCGCCGCCCCGGGCAGTGCCGCGCAGGCGCCGGCGACCCAGCACAGGGCCTGCGCGAAGCCACCGGCCAGCCAGCCCGACACGCTCGCCACCGGCACGGACAGCACGGACAGCCCGGCAGCGAGGAAGCCGAGCACCGTGCCCGGACCCACCAGCGGCGCCGCGACCACGTTCGCCACCACGCCGACCAGGCTGACCTGCCCCGAGATGGCCGTCACCACCGGCTGGGTCGCCAGTTGTGCCGCGATCGGCACCGTCACCGCCTCGGCCAGCCACCGCGGCGCCCACGCCAGCAGCCCGGCCCACCGATCCGCCCACAGGATGATCCCTGCGCTGGCGCAGACCGACAGCACGAACCCGACCGACCGGCACAGCCACGGGTCGACCAGCAACAGGCCGACCACCGCCCACGACAGGTACCGCAGCCCCTGCCGTGCCCCGCCCCAGCCCAGCGCGGCCAGCCCGACGACGCCCATCGCGGCGGCCCGCAGCACGCTCGGCTCGGCCCGGCAGAGCAGCACGAACGCCACCACACCCACGACGGCCACGCCACGCCGCCACCAGCCCGTCACCCCCAACCGGGCCGCCACCCACAGCATCGCCGCCAGCAGCAGGGTCAGGTTCGCCCCGGAGACGGCGGCCAGGTGCAGCAGCCCGGTGCTGCGGAAGTC
>JAGQNO010000121.1 GCA_020428025.1 Candidatus Saccharimonadota bacterium
CAGCCCCATTATCATCCGTCAGCGTAGTAGCAGTATTAGGCGCACCCGTTAACCCGACAGCATCCAAAGCAGAAACACTTGTTCCGACCTGTGACCACCCTGTCAAATCATTGCTATACGTCAGGCTGTTCGTGTAAGCCGGTGCGCCATAAAGCGAAGGCAGGGGGTCTAGCGGGTCGCCTGATCCATCCGTACCATACGCAACACCACCGGACCACCTTGCGCCATGCCAGGGAGGCGTATCCTCGGAAATGGCAACGTACACGCCTTGGCAGTCGGGGAGCAGCAACCCCGCATCGACATTGAATGTCGGCGTACCACTGCCTATAAGCTGCGCCTGCATCACGCCATCAGAGTCAGGATAGGCGGCGTGCCATACCAGGGGATTGGATACACTCGTACTCTCACCAAACGGGTAAGCAGTAAACGGCCTTGCTGCAAAAGGTCTGGCGGTGAAGGGCTTGGCTGTTATGACTGCCATCAGTTAACCCCCATGAACGACTTGGCGTTGTCTATCTCTTTGCCGACCGTCCCGGCTTGCTTGTCCCTGATATTGGCCTCTGCCTCCAGTCGCTTGGTCTCGGCATTTATGCGGTTGGTCTCGGCGTTGAAGGCATCCACCCTCAATTTCTCCATCTCCTGCTGCGCCCTTGACTGTACCTCCATCTGCCTTGTCTGCGAGTCGATCAGGTCTGATTGAGCCT
>JAGQNO010000122.1 GCA_020428025.1 Candidatus Saccharimonadota bacterium
ATGGCCGAGATGACATGTACGGCGTGGATGCAGCGATACTCATGAACCAGAAAGTCTGGCAGGCCTCCGGCCATGTCGATACATTTACCGACCCACTGGTCGAATGCAGCAACTGCCACGGACGCTTCCGTGCAGACAAACTCGATGATGCCAACAAATGCCCAACGTGCGGCAAAGAGGGAACCTTCGGCGAAGCTCGCCAATTCAATATGATGTTCAAAACGAATGTCGGTCCAGTCGATGACGAAAACAGTGTGAGCTACCTGCGGCCAGAGACGGCGCAGGGGATATTTACGAACTACAAAAACGTCGTCGATACGTTCTATCCAGACGTGCCATTCGGCATCGCACAGCAGGGTAAAGCATTTCGCAATGAAATCTCCCCGCGTGATTTTGTCTTCCGCAGCCGCGAGTTTGAGCAGATGGAGATAGAGTATTTTGTCCGTGAGAGTGAGTGGGAAGCTGCCTTTGAACAGTGGCGGGGGGACATCGAGTCATTCCTCGACCAGCTTGGTCTGCCAAAAGACAGGATAGAGGAAGTGGAAGTCCCCGAGGCCGACCGCGCGCACTACAGCAAACGCACCATCGACTACGAGTACGCATTTCCACACGGCAAGGATGAGCTGCTCGGCCTGGCGTACCGCACCAGTTTCGACCTCGACAATATCGCGAAAGCTAGTAGTAAGGG
>JAGQNO010000123.1 GCA_020428025.1 Candidatus Saccharimonadota bacterium
GTTCACGGGCCAGCGTTGGCAGGACCATAAGAGGTGTCCGAAGACGAACACCCCGTAGCACACGGGGCGGGGACGGCGCTCCGAAAAAGCGCCTCGCCCGAAGACCCCCGAGCGGACGAGGGCCGAAGAATGGCGGAGAGGAAGGGATTCGAACCCCCGGTACCTTCGGCACACACGATTTCCAATCGTGCACCTTCGACCGCTCGGTCACCTCTCCTAGGCGAAGGGCAAGCCCTTCTAAGGCATGGATTAGCCCACTTGCGCCTTTGGCGCAGAGTGGAACGCAGAAGTTCAAAGACCAACCAGACCCGTTTTGGCGGAGAGCAAGGGATTCGAACCCTTGGTACCGTTGCCAGCACACTTGATTTCGAATCAAGCTCCTTTGACCGCTCGGACAGCTCTCCGCGGCGGAACCTAGCAAAAGGATCTTGGGTGTCAACAGCGAGCAACACTTGCGTCGCGATGGTGTCTGACGGTACGTGCGGTCGATGACAGTGTTCTTGACGGGGGCCACCGGACAGGTCGGCCAGGCAGTGCGTAGGCGCCTCGCGCAGGCAGGGGTCGCGGTGCACGCGCTGACCCGCAGCGGGACGCCCACGGAGCCCGGACCGGCCGGTGAAGACATCACCTGGTTCCCGGGGGACGTGGGCGATCCGA
>JAGQNO010000124.1 GCA_020428025.1 Candidatus Saccharimonadota bacterium
GGCGCCACGCGCACCCTGTACCAGCTGGGCGACGACCCGCGCCTGAACCACCGCTTCGAGGGGGTTGAAGGCGTGCTGGCCAGCGAGTGCGCGGAGCAGCTCTCCTCGTTCTTCAAGGCGCTGCGCGCGCGTCAGAAGGGCGAGGCGCCCGCTTCGCGTTGATCGAGGATTGACATGCCGGGAGGGCGAGGCTAAGAACCCGTCCCTGTCGGCCGGGCCGTGGCCCCGACGGCATTGACATCATTCTTTGGAGAGGTGGCCGAGTGGTCGAAGGCAATCGCTTGCTAAGCGGTCGTACGCGTTAAACCGTACCAAGGGTTCGAATCCCTTCCTCTCCGCCAAGTGCGCACAAAGCGCCAACTTCGCTTGACCAGCGAGCTTTGGCGACTAGAGTGCGCGCCTCGCTGGACGCGTGGCTCAATGGATAGAGCACCGGTCTACGGAACCGGGGGTTGGAGGTTCGAGTCCTCCCGCGTCCGCCAGCAAAGCCCTTGCGCTCCCCGCGCAGGGGCTTTTTCTTGTCCTGCGCTGACGACCACACGTCGGCACGCGGGGCGGTCGTCGTGGCTTCGGCCGGGGGGCGGGCTGCCGCTGCGTCGCTTTGGCGGGGGCTCGACTGCCACGGGGCGGCTTCGGCGGGGACGCGGCCCGCAGCG
>JAGQNO010000125.1 GCA_020428025.1 Candidatus Saccharimonadota bacterium
TTTGCTGTTGTCGCTAAAAGCATCAAAAAGTAATCTAGCTTTTTTGGTAGTACAAAAATAAAACATCTTACTTGAGTGACAAGTAAGATGTTTTTAGTTTCAAAAAGCTAAACACATGAATAAGCCGGGTTCTGTTCCGGTAAACCGGAGACGATCATCTATCTAGTCCGCCAATTGCTCGTGCGGATCAAGCGGATTAAAACGTGCAAACTCGGCAAGGAAACCGGCCCTAATGGACGAAAAGCTCACACTCCTTGCAGCAGACAGGGTTTACCACTCATCCATGTCACCATGAACGACTGCGGGCTCTTACCCCGCTCTTTTCACCTTTAGCCGACAAGCGGCTGTTTTGTTTCTGTGGCACTATTCCCTAAGGTTGCCCTTGGTTGCCGTTAGCAACTGTCACTCCTTGATGCTGCCCGGACTTTCCTCCTCTCGTTTTCACGAGCGGCGATCGTCACTACTATGTCTAGCAACGTCTATTGTACTATATCTGAGCCTTTTACGGCATCAAGCGCTTTATTCACCTCGGCATCTGCCCGCTTATTCATTTCTCTCGGCACGTGAGAAAAGGTTATTTTTGTAAACGTAGCTTGGAGCTTTTTCGCAGCCTCATACAGCGTCCAGAGATCTCTATTTTTTACCT
>JAGQNO010000126.1 GCA_020428025.1 Candidatus Saccharimonadota bacterium
AAATAACGCTTGCCGCCGGAAGTTGGGTTGAACCTATGTGCCAGAGGCTCAAACAAGCCCTTTCTCTCTGTGAAATAGCAAAAAGTGGAAGTTATGTGGACATTAAGCAGGCGTTTCTTGAAATGGACGGGTTGAACCTGTTTCTAAAAACCAAAAAGGCGCAGCCTACGGCTGCCCAAAATGTTTCTCCCCCCAAGAAAAACCAATGGACGGCTCTCCGAGCCGCCCGTATTTTGGCTGCAACGCAGCCGTCTGGTCTTAAAATGGTGCGCGGGAAAGGACTTGAACCTTCATGGGTTGCCCCGCTAGCTCCTAAGGCTAGTGCGTCTACCAATTTCGCCACCCGCGCATATTTACTTCGGTATATTTTACTCTAAATAGTCCTAAAAGTCACTAAATTTCTTACTAAATCCTTCCTAGCGAGCCTTCTAGGTATCTTGCATGTGCTTCATCAAGGTACTCTTGCCATTCACCCTCACTTAGATCGAATGCTTGAGAACCAATTACTGGTTTCAGCCCTACGCGACCACAATCTTCAAAAGATGACACTGCCCGGATCTTTTCGCCATACGACTCTCCAGACAAACTGACACCAGCGCCTACAAGCATAAGTCGCCTATCATTGCTACCTTCACCCTCTAGC
>JAGQNO010000127.1 GCA_020428025.1 Candidatus Saccharimonadota bacterium
GCCTGCTGTATTTAGCCTTGGGCCGTGGTCGGCCCTGTTTCCCACCAGATGTCTCGTGTCCGGCAGTACTCACGCTCATCATGCACCGTTCCTCGCTGACCGTCACCTACGGGACTCTCACCCCCTCCGGTGCGCCGTTCCAGGGCACTTCGGTTGACCAGCAAGCTCACGGCGAGGGATCAGTCGCTCCCTCCCACAATCGCGTTCTACCCCAGGAAAGCAGCGCCGACTGGCTCGTACGCCTTCCTGGTTTGGGCTCCTCCCGTTTCGCTCGCCGCTACTCCGGGAATCCTCTCTTTTCCTCGAGGTACTGAGATGTTTCAGTTCCCCCGGTTCCCTCCCTGCAAAAGCAGGGTGACGGCCCATCACGGCCGCCGGGTTGCCCCATTCGGAGACCTCTGGATCACCGGGTGCCAGCCCCTCCCCAGAGCGTTTCGCCGCGTGGCTGCGTCCTTCCTCGGCAGCAAGGCGCCTAGGCATCCACCGTCCGCCCTTCATCGCACCTGTTGTTCCACCAGTTCGCTCAGCACGAACCAGGGTTCGCCTCCGTCCCCCACGCGGGCCACCTCGTTCCCAAGGTCGCCTCGTCGTCCGGTCCGTCGGCCAGCTGCGGATGTCTTCACTCGCTTCTCGGCT
>JAGQNO010000128.1 GCA_020428025.1 Candidatus Saccharimonadota bacterium
GCCAGCTTGGGCTGCACCATGCCATTGGCCTGATTGTGCCAGCCAACAAGCGGCGGCGTGTGCTGGGCTACCGGGTGGCGCGTGTGACGGCTATTTCTGGCGACAACTTAAAGAAGGAAGTAACCATTGCGGTAACGTACCGGTGAGGCTGTTGATTGCGGCCTTTGTGATTTTGTCGTTGGTCACAGCCGTGGCTGTCATCTTCGCTCTGGCACTCTCATCGCGTATCAGCCAAGATGAAGGTGTCGAGCAGTCGATAGAAACGGATGACCACCCTACCCCTTTGAGGTTCCCGCACGACTGTTGACCCCTCCTTCAACGGCCGTGCGTTTCCTATTCAAGCCCCTGATTCTTCCTCCTGGTCAGGGGCTTGTTTTTTTACCCTCTTGTCCGTTGACTTCCGTTTACTTTATCGTTATTTTGTCAACGCAGGTTGACGCGCCCGGCATGATGTGCTACGATACACTTCGAGGTAACCAAACGCATGGCCAAACAGGTAAAGATAACTGACGAACTCCACGAAGCCCTAAGCGCCCAGAGATCTGACACAGGCGTTCCACTTCCTATTGGCGCGACGGCGGAAAGGGCCATTCAGCTTTACCTGAGCCAACGTCGGCTAAATGC
>JAGQNO010000129.1 GCA_020428025.1 Candidatus Saccharimonadota bacterium
GAAAAACTGGTCCAAACGTTAGACAAAAATCCAAAGCTAGGCGCGGCCACCGGCAAGGTCCTGCACGCTGATGGCAAAACCCTAGACAGCACATCGGACTACCTGACATCCTGGGGCCTCCCATACCCCCGCGGCCGCGGCGAAGAAGACAAAGGGCAGTACGACCACCAAACAGACATTGTCAGCCCCAGCGGCGCGGCCACACTGTACCGCGTGGACGCTCTAAAAGAAACCGGCCTTTTTGACGAAGATTTTTTTGCCTACTATGAGGACGTTGATTTGGGCCTCAGGCTACAGTTAAACGGCTGGAAAGCGGCCTACGTGCCGGAGGCGCGCGTGTATCACGCCATTGGCATGACCAGCTCAAAAATAAAGGGCTTTACCACCTACCAGACCATGAAAAACCTGCCGCTTTTGGCATATAAAATTATTCCGGAGCCGTATCTAAAGCACGTGCAGAGAAGACTCAATCTTGCCCTAGCACTGTTTGCGGCGCGGTCAATCACCCGCGGCCACCTAAAGTACGCGCTCAAAGGCCTAAAAGATGCCCGGCGGCTCAAAAATCTAAAAACTCGGCAGCATATTCAGTCCACCAAAAAATTATCGGACCAGCAGGTTTGGGAT
>JAGQNO010000012.1 GCA_020428025.1 Candidatus Saccharimonadota bacterium
TGCCGGGTGCTCGCCTGGTTATTGCCGGCGATGGCCCTGACAGAGAAAAACTTGAGCTACTAGCAGAGGACCTGCAGTTGCAGCACGTTGACTTTAAAGGCTTTGTGTCAGAGGCAGAAAAATTGGAGCTGCTGGCAACGTGCGACCTATTCTGTTCCCCCGCCATTTACGGAGAAAGTTTTGGCCTAGTGCTTCTAGAAGCCATGGCCAGTGGCGCCGTTACGGTTGCTGGTAACAATGCTGGGTACGCAGAAGTCATGAGCGGCCTGGGGCAAGTCTCTATTGTGAATCCACAGGACCCAGAAGAATTTGCCCGCAAACTGCGGCTTCTGTTAACAGAGCCTGCCCTCCGCAAGCTGTGGCTGTCTTGGGCAAAAAAGCATGTTAAGCAATTTGCCTACCCGCGGATTATTGATATGTATGAGCAGTCTTACAAAGACGCGCTGGCCAAGCACGCAGCATGAAAATCGGCCTGGTTTTTGACGATTCTTTAGATAGCACAGACGGTGTAGCTCAGTATTTATTATCTTTAGCCGATTGGCTGCGCGGCCAGGGTCATGAAGTGCATTATTTGGTAGGAGAAACGCATCGCGCGGATTTGCCTAACCTACATAGCTTGAGCCGCAATGTGCGAGTGACATTTAACGGTAATCGACTCGGCATGCCCCTGCCTGCATCCTCTGCTAAGCTGCGGCAGCTGCTGCAAGAGCAACAGTTTGATGTGCTGCACGTCATGCTGCCCTACAGCCCGCTTATGGCCGGCAAGTTAATAAAAAATGCCGGGCCAAACACAAAAATTGTCGGCACATTCCATATTGCGCCGTATTCTTGGCTGGCGACACTGGGCAGCCGACTGTTAGGCCTATGGTGCCGCCGCCAATTAGCAAAATTTAGCGCAGTTGTCAGCGTTTCTAGCGCAGCGCAGGAGTTTGCGCGTAAAACATTTGGCCTGCACACTCGCGTTGTGCCAAATATGTTTGATTATCAATACTACGCCAGCGCCAAGCCGTTTAAAGAACGGCTGCAGCTGGTATTCTTGGGCCGCTTAGTCGCTCGTAAGGGCTGCCAAACTTTGCTACGCGCAGTTAATCATCTGCACAAAAACGGCCAAAATGTACGACTAACAATTTGCGGCGACGGCGAACTCCGCCCCAGTTTAGAAGCCTATGTAAAAGAGCATACTCTAAGCCGGCACGTAACATTTGCCGGGCGCGTAACGGAACAAGACAAAGCACGTTACTTTGCCAGCAGCAGCCTGAGTATTTTCCCCAGCAGTGGCGGAGAAAGCTTTGGCATTGTTTTACTGGAAGCCATGGCCAGCGGCCAGGCGGCAGTTTTGGGCGGCAACAATCCTGGCTACCGCACTGTTTTGGGCGGCCAATCAGAACTGTTGTTCCCGGCCACAGACCACCTGGCGCTGGCCAACAAGATCACGGAGCTGTTAGAGGACGACTCTAAGCGTCAAAAACTGGCTGAATGGGGCAAGAAAGAATCGGCAAAATACGATAAAAATGTGGTCGGACCGCAGCTGCTGAAACTATACAAAACCGGCGCCGCGTGACATACTAAGGCTATGTTTAATCGATTTAAATCCAGTAGTGGCAAAGACCAAACAGAACTTGTAATTAGCACCGGTACTTATTTTAGAATTGCGTTTCTAATTGTAGCGACCATTTTGGGCCTATCTGCGCTTAAAACTATGGCGCACTCCCTAGTGCTAATATTTATTGCCTTCTTTTTGGCGCTGGCTCTAAATGGTCCCGTGTCTTGGCTGGCTCGCCGTTTTCCAGGAAAAATTAAGGGCAGCCGATCCGCCGCCACCACTGCCTCGTTTATTATTGTTGTGCTGCTACTGGGCGCGTTTCTGGCCAGCCTAGTTCCGCCGCTAGTTAAGCAGACAGAGAGCTTTGTAAAAGCCGCGCCGCAGCTGGTGCGCGATATAAGCACCCAAAATGGCCCTTTGGGCGATGTTGTGCGTCACTACAACTTAGAATCGCAGCTTAACAAAGCCGCTTCCCAGCTTGGGGAGCGCATAAAGAACAGCAGCGGCCAGGCGTTTACCACAGTAAAATCCGTAGGGAGTAGTGTATTTGCCATGCTAACCATTTTGGCAATGACCTTTATGATGCTAGTAGAAGGCCCGCGTCACTTGGCGTTTTTGCAGCAGCTGGTCCCAAAACGCCGGCAAGCAATGGCCGCGCGTGTGGCCGGTGATATGTACCGGGTAGTCAAGGGCTATGTAAACGGCCAAGTTACACTGGCAGCGATGGCAGCGATTCTGATTAGCCCAGTACTCTTTTGGTTCCACGTCAGCTACCCAATTGCTCTAGTGTTTGTGATTTTTATCTGCGGCCTCATCCCCATGATTGGCCACACTATTGGCGCTAGCATCGTAACTGTTGTGGCGCTATTCACTTCTACTCAAGCTGCTTTGGTAACCCTGGCATGGTACATCATTTACCAGCAGCTAGAGAACTTCCTGGTGCAGCCGCGCATTCAGGCCAACTCTACCGATATGTCCCCGCTCTTGGTCTTTGCCAGTGTAGTGATTGGCGTCAGCTTTAGCGGCCTATTGGGTGGTCTAGTGGCCATTCCGGTTGCCGGTTGCATCCGCGTTGCAGTTCTAGAGTACCTCCGCGCCAAAGACATGATTGACGATAATCCAGAAATCAAAAAAGAAGTTACAGAAGCACTTTCCTAAAAACGAATAACCAGCATCGCTTGCTATTACGCTCGCTCAACTAGTTATTAGTTTTTAGGCCCAGTTCCATATGGGGCCGCTTGGAGTGTCGCGGAGTTCTATGCCTTGCTGTAGGAGTTTATTGCGGGCGGCGTCGGCGGCTGGCCAGTCTTTAGCTTGACGGGCGGTTTCTCTGGTGCGTAGAAGCTCTTTTTGCTCTGCAGAAATGTCCGGTACATCGGCTAGCTGTAGGCCCAGCATGTCGTCTATGGCGGTCAGCATGTTTTCAAAGTGCGGCACTGCCTTGTGCCATAATAGTACCGCTTGAATCTGGCGGCTAACATCGCTCAAGTAGGCCATGATGGCCGGGGTGTTTAAATCGTCTGCTAGGTGGGTCTGGATTTGATCTGCTACATACCCAAAGCTAAATGATGTATCATCCTGCGGCTCTTCCAACAGCTGGTAGCGCAGCACGGCCATGGCTTTTAGATCCTTGAGCCGATTTGCTGCTGCCTGGAGGCTCTCTAGGCTAAACTTGGACTGGCTGCGGTAGTGCGACTCTAGCACCAACAGCCGAAAGGCTTGCGGCTCAAAGCCCTTTTCTACCAGCTCCGTTAAACGTACGCCATTGCCTAAAGATTTGCTGATTTTCTGGCCGTCCACTAGAACGTGGTTGGTGTGCAGCCAGCTCTTGCTAAACTGCTGGCCGGTGGCGGCTTCACTTTGGGCGATTTCATTGGTGTGATGCACCGGAATGTGATCGATGCCGCCGGTGTGTATGTCCAGTGTGCTTCCAAGATACTTCATAGCCATGGCGGAACACTCAATGTGCCAGCCTGGAAAGCCTTTGCCCCAGGGGCTGTCCCACTCCATGTCGCGTTGGCTGCTGGGTGGGCTAAACTTCCAGAGCGCAAAGTCTGATGCATGCCGCTTTTGCGGATTAAAGTCCACGCGTTTGCCGGCCTCTAATTCATCTAAGTCCAGGCGGGCAAAATCGCCGTAGGCCGGGAATTTGGACGTATCGTAGTAGACGCCGTCGTCAATAATGTAGGTAAAGCCTTTGTCTTCCAAAACCTTAACTAAGGCGATTTGCTCCGCAATGTGGTCTGTGGCGCGAGTGATGTGATTGGGCTTAGTGATGTTTAGGAGTGCCAGTTCTTTTAGAAAATCTGCCTCATAAAAGCGAGCCACTTCCCAGGCAGTTTTGCCCTCGCGGCGGGCGCCCTTTTCTAGTTTGTCCTCGCCTTCATCGGCATCTGACACCAGGTGGCCAACGTCGGTAATGTTCATGACCCACTCTGGCTCTAGACCGTTGCCCTTGAGGGCGCGGATTAGCAAATCTGCACGCACATAGGTAAACCAATGCCCGACGTGTGCGTAGTCGTAGACAGTGGGGCCACAGGTATAGATGCCAACGCGCGGTGCGTTAAGCGGCTGCAGGTCTTCTACTTGGCGGGTGAGGGTGTTATATAGTTTCATAATGAGTTTCTAGAGACTAGTTTAGCACTGTTTATGCATATCTAAGAAGTCAACCACAGCTTGTTGTACTTGCTGTATAGCCTCAGGCTGGAGCCGGTAGTCATGCTCGCTGTCTATGGCCGTAATTTGCTTGGGCTCGGCCGCCACATCATAGCCGGCGCGTATAAATCGTTCTGAAACGAGTGTGTCGTGTGTGCCATACAAAAAGAGCTTTGGTTTGGTGTAGGTTGCAAGCATCGGCGTTACGTCGTACTGTTTTTGGTCTTCATAATATTCATAGGGCAATTCAAAAACCTTTTTCTCTACCGTACGCTCTGTACCGGGTGGCAGGTCGCGCTCAGATTTTACGGATAGGCCGGGTGCTGCAGGCAGCTCGACACTACTGGGTCCGCGACTTGAGAAAACAGCAACAAAACCCGTGACATGTTCATTGCTAGTAGCGGCTAACATGCCAATGTTACCGCCCCTGCTGTGGCCAACAACCAGCGTCGGTCGATTGCCATAATGCCTAATCACCTCATGGACGGCAGCCAAGTAGTTGGTTGCGTTGTAAAGACTAATTGGGCCTGGGCTTTCCCATGTGCCCGGTGGGTCAAACGACACTGCTAAGTACCCCTGCTCTGCTAAAAATTCCACCATAGCAGTCATGTGAGCGTAGTCTTTGGTGTCCAAGCGACCCGGCAAAACCAGGGCTAATTTGAGCGCATCTGGGTCGCCCTTTTGGACGATGGCCAATTCAAAGCTAGACGTTTTGATGAGCATCTAATAGCTCCGCAGTTTTATCTATAACAGCTTGCTTAAGCTCTGTAAACGTGCGGCCATCCTGCACCTTAAAACCGGCCGCGTAGGGGTGACCGCCGCCGCCAAAATGCTCTGCCAGCTGGGCGGCCACAGGCCAACCGTAGTTGGCGCGGATTTTGGCCGTAATGCGGCCGTTGGCATAGAGTTTAAAGGCCAGTGCCACAGCTACGTCTGTGGTCAGACGCATGTCGTCCAGCACCAAGACCGATGGATTGTATTCCGGGCTGTACTGCTCAATTTCTTTCCAAGGGATGGTGACTATGGCTAGGCGGCCGCCCGCAGGGTATTCTACGCGCTGCAAAAGTTCGCCTTTGTAGCGGACAAGTTCTGGGCTTTTACGCATCATCTGCCGGCGAGTGTCTTCCAGCTGCGGCAAATTGACGCCCTGCTCTACTAAATCGGCAATAATGCGGATGGAGTGCGGCGTGGTGGAATCGGTCATCAGGCCCAGACTGTCGGACAAAATGCTGACCGCAATCATGTTCTTGGCTTCTTGATTGAGCGGCCAATTCAGCTCCTGGGCTAGGTCGTAAATCAGTTCCCCAGTAGCCACGGCCGGCCTGTTTAGATAGACCCGTGCAAAATTTAAGGAGTTTTCTACTTCTTGGTGATGGTCTAAAACCACCACCGGCTTAGACTTAAGTATCGCCAGCTGATTGGTTTTGGCCAGCTGCTCAAACAGCTTGAGGCTGCTGGTATCCACAATAATGGCCAGATCAAACTTGTGCGGCAGTTCATTACGAACGCGGTCCCAACCAGGTAGGTATTTGAGGTGCGCCACAATATCCACGCCGCAGTAGAGGTGCGGCGTTTTGCCCATGTCACCCAGGATTTGCTCTAGAGCTAGGCTGCTGGCTAGGCTGTCCCCGTCTGGGTTGTCTGCCTGGAGGATGACGATGTCTTGAGCGGCTTCAATAAGTTGCTGTAGCTGTTGCATAGTAATAAGTATACCTTACAGTTTGGTCCGATTCTCCAGCGCCCGGCCCAAAGTTATCTGATCCGCGTACTCCAGGTCCACGCCCACGGCTAGGCCGCGTGCTAGACGCGTGACGGTTACTTTAGTGTCATCAAGTTGCTGCTGGATGTACAGCGCAGTGGATTCGCCCTCTACAGAGGCATTGGTGGCCAAAATGACCTCTTTCACGTTGTCTTCGCTGATGCGCGCCACCAGCTCCGCAATGTGCAGCTGCTCCGGCGATACGCCGTCTATGGGTGACACCAGCCCGCCCAGCACATGGTAGGTGCCGTGGTACTGGCCGGTTTTTTCTAGGGCAACCACGTCAAATGGCTCGGCAACCACCGCAACCACAGTCTTATCGCGGCGCGGGTCAGTATACAAATCAGATAAGGATTGGCCGGCGGGCACCAAGGCAAAGGTTTTAGTGCAGTAACCCACGCCGCCCGGTAAATCTTCTAAAGCGCCAGCTAACTGGCGGGCTACAGAGGGGTCACGCTTAAGTATGCTGTAGGCGTAGCGCTCCGCGGTGCGGGCGCCTACGCCGGGCAGTGCGGCAAACGCGTCAATAACTGCTTGCAGTGCCGGAGGCAACACTTGGGCCATAGCTTATAGACCAAGGGATCCAAGGGCGCCCATCATGGGCTGCATTTTTTCTGTGGCAACTTTTTGACTTTGGCTAATGGCGTCTTTAATGGCGTCTTCTATCCAGCGCTCCAGCTGGCCAATGTCGTCCAGGTCTACGTAGTCTGGGTCAATGTGCACTTTTTTAATTTTCTGCTCACCGGTGATTTCTACCACTACGGCGCCATCGCCCTGCTCTACTTTAATGACCATGTTCTGCAGTTCTTTCTGAATCTTTTTAACCTGCATTAGCATCTTGGCCTGATCAAATCGTCCCATGTAGGTACCTCCGTTATGCTCTCTAGTATACCGATGTTAACGCCGCTGTACAAATGTGGCCCGCGTCTCTGATGCGTGCGGCCAGGCAATAAAGTAGCTGCGCAGGTTAAATAGCATAGCCAGAGACAGTAGCAGCCAAATCAAACCAAAACCAAACCAGCGCGCCAGCGGATTGCGCGGGAACGTCTTAAGCCACAGCTGCAAAAAGTACCCGATTCCGCCCGTAGCCACCATAAGAACCGGCGGCAGTAAAACAACCAGAGGCACCAGGCCAAGACCTACTAGTAGCGTACCAATGAGCCACAGCGCCAGCAGCAACCGGCTCCTATTAGCCTCCCGGTGCTTAACAAACAAGTACAGGCCCAGTAAGAACATTACCGTAGTAAAAATGGTGAGCAACGGCAAATCGGCTAGGTTGCGGGCCGGGTCAATCGGCCCTTTAATAAAGATATGCGGCCAAACCACCGCGATTTGTTTAAGAAGCTGCAGTGGCTCCGCATGGGTGGGTACTCCCAAATAAAGCGCAGCAATATGCCAATTATGTATAAGGGTGTGCACCATAGGCGCCAGCAGTGCTGCAGTCAAGGCCCCGGCGCCTAAAGTGTGTGTTTTGGCGGACCGTATATCTGCCCAAATGTGGTCTCTTTCTATAAAAACTAGCGCCCCTAGCAGCCAAATCACACCGGGCGAATACAACAAAATAGTGCCAATTATAGCCGATGCATACAGCAACCAGCGCGGCCGATTTGTCTGGTGCCACAAAGACGACATAGCCAAAATCAGGATAATGGCCAGCATATAAATACTATCTGGCGTGGCCAGTCGTCCGGCGTGCAAAAAAAAGGTGGCCGTAGCCGTCAAAAGACCGCCAATAACCGCGTTTCTTACGCCGTACCAGCGCACCAGCAGCCAATACATTAGACAAATGGTGGCAAGTGCTAGCAAAACACTTCCCAGCCGAGCAGTTGTAATGCCGCCATGCGGCGACAGCGCAGTCACAAAAATCTCCGCAAGCTTTTGCCCCAAATTAACAGGGTTATCCCACAGCGACGTCACCGCCGCACGTAGCGGCTGCAGCTGCGACTCTACGGCAGCCGCGCCTTTAACCAGTACCGGTAATTTCCAGGTAAGTGAAGCTATTGCCGCCCCAACAACAACCGCCCCGCCTACTAGTTCTGGCGTGGCTTGCCGACGCGGTTTCCCTAAGAATTTCATGCTTACGCTTAGTATACGTTATCTATAATCTAGAATCTAGTTAAACGGCGTGTCGGCGTGGCGGGTGTCTAGCGAGCGAATCTTCTGCTTGTCGCGGTCAAAGTACAGCTCTACGTTGCCGGTGGGTCCGTTACGGTGTTTCTTAACGTGCACTTCCATAATGTTTTTCTTCTCTGACTCCGGGTTGTAATATTCTTCCCGGTACAGGAACGAGACGATGTCCGCATCTTGCTCAATGGAGCCGGATTCACGCAGGTCTGCCAGCTGAGGGATTTGCGGACTGCGGCTTTCTACGGATCGGCTGAGCTGACTTAGGGCAATGAGTGGTACGTTAAGTTCACGCGCAACACCCTTCAGGCCACGGCTGATTTCTGAGATTTCTTGGACGCGGTTATCTGAGCCGCCAAATTTAGCGCCGCCACTCATCAGCTGCAAGTAATCCACAATAATCAGGCCAAGCGGGCGCTTGTGGGCTTCCCGCCGGGCTTTGGTGCGAATGTCTGACACGGTGATGCTGGGGGTGTCATCTATGTACATGGGGGCTTCAGACAGTGTGCCCATGGCATCGGCGATTTTTTCAAAGTCGTTATCTGTTAGGTTGCCTGTACGCAGCGCCCACGCGTCCACACCGGATTCCATGGACAAGAGGCGGTCCACCAGCTGCTCCTTGGACATTTCTAGAGAGAAAATAAGCACCGGCTCCTTAGCATCAACGGCTACGTTGTGAGCAATATTGAGCACAAAGGCGGTCTTACCCATAGAGGGCCGTGCCGCCAAAATAAACAGGTCCGAGCGTTGTAGTCCGGCCAACATGCCATCCAGGTCCTTGTAGCCTGTGGGGATGCCGCGCAGCTTTTTCTTGTCTTTGTGTAGGTCGTCCAGGCGTTCAAAGCTGGCCGCCAAGACGTCTTCTAGGCTGACCAAGTTTTGCTTGATTTGCTGCTGGCTCACGCTAAACAGTTTAGTTTCTGCTTGCTCTACTAGGTCGCGCATGGGGATGTTTTCATCAAAGCCCATCTGGCCCATCTCCTGCGCGGTAGCGATTAAACGCCGACGCATGGCCTTGCTGCTAACAATTTCTGCGTACTGCTCCGCGTGCGCGGCGGTGGGCACAAAGTTGGTTAGCTCTGCAATGTAGCCGGCGCCGCCTACCATGTCTAGGTAGCCACTGCCCTTAAGCTGGTTGGCCAGCGTCAGGGTGTCTATGGCGCTACGTTTTTCATACAAAGCCAGGATTGCCTCATAAATACGGGCGTGACGCTTTTCATAAAAATCATCTGGCAGCAGGTTGTCTGCCACCTTGGTTACGGCGTCTTGGTCAATAATCAGGGCGCCCAGCAGCGACGCCTCGGCCTCCTGGCTCTGCGGCGGTGTTTTTAGACTAGCAGCGCTTGGCGCGGTATCCTGGTCCATGAACTCCCCTTCATGCTTAGCTTTAATTATATGGTGATTTGGACACGCGCGCCAGGTTTTGTTGTAAATTCTATAGGGCTTGGCCGCCACCAAAAATGGCGCTGACATCTGCTAAAGCGTCGGATTTGGCTGGTTCTGGGGTGGCCACCACAGCAGGCGCGGGCGTGGGCCGAGCGTCTTTATCGTGTTTTATGACAATCTCTGGTTTCTGGCCGGTGACTTCGTAGATGGCATTGGCTAAAATTTGGCGATTTTTGGCGTCATGCAGCCGTTTTTGATGAAAAGCAAAGGTAAAGACTAATGTCACCTTGCCAGGCTCAGAAAAATCCACCTGCGCCATACGCGCAATGCCATAAATGGTATTGTACTGCTTCTTTAGACTGGCCAGCACCTTAGGCCAGGCCGATTCATCCAAAGCCGCGCTGCCAGCGGTGGGCATTGGCTTCTCCGGCTCTGCTTCTTTTTGAGGAGTAGGTGTTTTTGGCTCTGGTTTAGGTTCAACTGCCGGTTCTGGCTTGGCTTCAACTGCCGGTTCTGGCTTGGCTTTGGCCGCTGCAGGTTTAGGTTCTACGGGGGCGGGTGCTGGGGCGCTGCCGCTTAGCGGCTCCATAAGGACAAGCTCCAGGAATCGCTCCGGCTGCGGCGAGCTATCTACCAGCAGGAGCTGGGCCAGCAGCTTAAGCGTATCGCTGGCGGACAAAGTGGGTGTATCTGCGGCCAGGTCCGTCCGCAAACGCGCGGCTAGGCCGCTGGCAATGCTGCTGGCGCGCAGGCCGCTGTCGTAGAGCTGCTGTAGCGTAACTACGGGTGCGCTCAGGTTGCCGGATTGCAGGCTGCTGATAATATCGTCTATGGCTTGGCTGGACGGCAGGCCCAATTGCTGGCGCACCACCTCTGCATTCACTGGCACGCCCAAGGAGCCCATTTGATCTAATAGGCTAACGCTGTCACGGTAGGAGCCGCCGCCGTGCTGGGCCAGGAGCTGCAGCGCATCGGCATCAATATCAATTTTTTCTGCTTTGGCAATGCTTGCCAGGTGTTTAGTGAGCGGGCCTGGCGGAGCGGGTTTAAAGGTAAAGCGCTGGGTGCGGCTAATGATGGTTTCTGGGAGTTTATGCGCATCGGTGGTTGCTAGGATAAAAATGACGTGAGCGGGCGGCTCTTCTAGAGTTTTTAAGAGGGCGTTAAAGGCCTCACGCGTCAGCATGTGGACCTCATCAATAATGTAGACTTTGTATTTGGCGGAGGCAGGCGCTACGCTGACTTTTTCCCGTAGGTCGCGGATTTCATCTATGCGGCGATTAGAGGCGGCATCGATTTCTATAATATCCAGGTTAGAATCTGTGCTGTATGGCAGGCCGTTGACCTCGTGCGCCAAAATACGCGCCACGCTAGTTTTGCCCGTGCCTCGCGGCCCAGTAAACAGATAGGCATGGCTGATTTTGCCGCTTTTGAGTGCGTTCTGCAGCGTAGTCACAATATGCTCCTGACCGACAAGTTCGGACAGCCCTCTAGAGCGATATTTACGGTACAGCGCAACTCCCATTAGCTCTATTATAGAATAGAGATTCTAGATTTTAGAATGTAGAAATTACAAAGCTGCTTCTAGCGCGGCCCACTCTGCTGCAGAATCGTCTTCTGGCAGGTTTACGCTAACTTGGTCGCCCGGTTTGGCCTTAAAGTAGGTTACAGAGGCCAAAAGAACGCGGAACTGGCGGCCAGCCACGTCCACAAAGTAGTGCCCGTTCTCTAACTTAAGCAAACCAACAACTTGCTTGCGTGGGATTGGGCCGATTTGCTTGTAGAGGAATGCGCCGTCTTCTGCGATGGTTAGCTTTAGGATATCGCCCTGGACTAACTTGGACTTAGAGGCGTAGTTGGCGGGCACTGGGTAGGTTTTGCCGTCAGAGCCAACCATGTTTTGGCCGTCAAAGACGCCTTCTATGACTTTGCCTAGGACTTCATCGTTTGCAACGGGCGCGACGGTCTTTTCATCTCCTACCAAGCTGATTAGAAGCTCGTTAGCGGCGGCTAAAGACGTCTCTGCCTCCTGAATAAGGCTCCTTAAGCGTTTGATTTGTTTGTCTGCTACATCTGCCATGTGAGGTGTCTCCCAGTGTCGGTGTTTATATCTACTCCGTTGCCCCTAACGTACCACGCGCGCGGCATTTTGTCAAAGATTTTACGCTCAAATTGTGGATAACCGCACTGCACTGATTTATAGACGCGCATACCCAGCGGAGCAAAAAATAATGACCACCGCAACGGGTGGTCATTATTTTGCTTGCTCAGCTACTAAGCTAATTCTACAGTAGCGCCAGCTTCTTCTAAAGCCTTCTTGTGAGCTTCAGCGTCTTCTGCCTTCACTTTTTCAGCGATGGTCTTAGGAGCGCCGTCTACCAAAGCTTTGGCTTCACCAAGGCCTAGACCGGTGATGTCCTTAACAGCCTTAATAACAGCGACCTTCTGAGCACCAGCGTCCTTCAGGACGATGTCGTATTCGCTCTTAGCGTCGTCGGCAGCAGCGCCGCCGTCAGCAGCAGGACCTGCGGCAACAGCTACAGCTGCAGCAGCTGGCTCGATGCCGTACTCATCCTTAAGAATGTTTTTAAGTTCGTTTACTTCTAGCACTGTCAGCTTGGTTAGCTCTTCTGCTAGTTTCTTTACGTCAGCCATGATTTTGACTTCCCTTCTTAAATTAATTACGCAGCAGCTTTGTCAGCTACGCCGTCTAGTAATGCGTGCAGGTTGCCGCTCAGGCCGTTGGTAACATCGTTAACCGGGCTTAAGAGCGTGGCCACCACTTGGGCGATGAGTTCAGAGCGGCTTGGCATTTGGGCCAGCGTTTTGACTTCATCGGCGCTCAGGAATTTGCCTTCAGCGCTAATTGCACCTACAAATTCCAGAGTGGGGCTCTGTTTGGCAAAGGCGTGAATCACTTTTGCGGGGGCGACTTCGTCCCCAGGGTTAAAGGCGTAGACCAACATGCCTTCTAGGCTGCTGGTGTCAACGTCTTTTAGTGAATCGTGCTTGGCTACGGCTTGGCGGACCAATCGGTTTTTTACAACTTTAACTTTGGTGCCGTCTGCCTTAGCCTCTTTGCGCAGGGCCTGCATAGCTTTAACCGTGGTGCCCTGGTATTTGGCCACTACGGTCATTTTAGAAGCGCCAAGCAGCTCAGCAACCTGATCTACTACTTCTTGCTTCTTGTTTTTAGTTAATGCCATGTATTTCTCCCTTTATGCGGGTTTAGATTAAGTCGACCTCTTAATCGGTTGCCATATAAAAACGCCTCTGCTGGCGGCAGAGACGTGCAAACTCAAGTATGAATTTGTTATACCTAGGCGGCATTCTTAAGGGCTAAGGCCCCGCCGCTGTCTCTGGCAACTTACGGGTATTATACCTTAGAATCTGGGCATGCGTCAAGCTAGTTGAACATGGGATTAGAGCTGTGCAGCTGTACATCGCCTGCCAGAATTGATTCAATAACGCCAAGGGTGGTAACGGTTGCGTCAACCAGTTCGCCCTCCTTTAATGCGGTTTCGCCAGAAAAGCGAGCTAAATGCACCGCGCCACTGCGGTCCAAAAAGACTTCTGCGCCAGTTGCTGAACATTTACCGCCATATGTTAATTCGCCGTGTAGACGTGGTGATGGCATTGTTTCTCTCCTTTAATCACAAGGACCTAGTATGGGCTACTCTACTTGTTGGGTCAAAAATCGCTCTAAAACCTGGTAGAACTGAAAGAAGCCTTTTTGACTAATCCACTCTGAGTCGCTGTGGGCGCCGCCGCCTGGTGGACGACATAGTATTACGGGCATCCCAGCTGCTGCGTAAAACCGTGCGTCACTGGCGCCCAAGGACTGCACCCCAGTTAATTTTGGCACCTTGGTGATTGCTGACACCGATTCTGCAAACTGTGCATGATATCGCCCATGAAGATCATTTATAAGCGGCTCCACAAAAATCGTAGTCTCTAGAGTGGCCTGTGCCTTACTGGCAAGTAACTCAACTTTCTTACGGAATTTAGCGTACGCTTTTAAGTCGACAAATCTGCAGTCCAGCGTGGCGCGCGCTGTGGCCGGTACCTGATTGCTGGCCTCGCCAGCATGGAGCATACTTACAACCACAGTTGTTTTACCAGCTTTATTTTGGTTCAACTTTACAATCTTTGGCAGAAGTTTTAGGAGCGTTTCTACCGGATTTTTGCCCTCCCACGGACGCGAGCCATGCGCAGGAGTGCCGTGTATTGTTAACTGTGCAGCCCAGCCACCTTTGGCGGCACGTTCCATATGCCAATCTTGACCGCCATCAGGCAGTACCACAACATCGGCCAAGTAGCCCAGCTGCACCAATTTAGCCGATCCGTGACCGCCCGTTTCTTCATCGGTGGTAAAAGCAAAGCAGACATCTGATGTGTGTTTATTAAGCGTGGCCATGAGTTCAAGGTAGCATGCGGCGGCAAACTTCATGTCGTAGGTGCCACGCCCGTAAAAACGACCCTGCTGCTTAACTAGTCTAAATTGAGCGGAATCACCTGGAACTACATCTAGATGTGCTTGTAACATGTAGGTAAACTTCTTGCCTGGCTTGGCGCTTACAATCAGACTTTGACCGTCAATAGATTTGCAGTGCCAGCCATGCTCTAAAGCAAACTGCTGAATATAGGCTAAACAATCTGTTAAGACGTCTGGGCTATTAGGAGTAGTGGGCATGCTGATAAGCTGCTGCAAATGCCTCAGCAGTCGCTGTTTTTGGGCTTGAGTCATGCCACTATTATAAACCGATAATCTTTCGGGGGGCATTCACTTGAACAAGTTCTGCAGGGACCCAAAATGGCAAAATATCTAGCTTTTGATTACCATCTACAAGGTGCTGGGTCAGTTCCTTGGCGTGGCTGCTTGCTGCCATCTTCTGTTCTTGCGGTCTCTGGGCAGAGGCGATGCCAGCCGCAACAGTGCTTAAAAAAAACGCATGAAGGGCTGCTTTTTGCTCAAGAGGGCTCACGGCAATCTCGTATGGCGTATGCTCTTCTTAGATTGTTCCATCAACGAACAGTCTGCGAGCACCAACCTTATCTCCAGAAAGAGTAAATAGGTATGATGATTCGTTGCCAGAATCCCGCGCGTCGCTCCAGCCCACTGGTGTCTTAAGGTGTGTACCTATGAACAGGCTTGTTTTTGATTTGCCGTACGTAACATCTATTGCTTGATTTGATTTATTCCTTGTACCAAAGAGTGCTAGGTCCCCAATGTACACAGTTCTGTCCGGATAAAACCCTTGAGCAAACTCATACGCTGCCTGAATACTGCGTGCCGGGTCAAGAGCCGCCAGCTCTGCGGCAGCCTGTCTTGTATCTTCTTGGTCCGCGCTTTCTACGACCGTCCGGATAAAATCTAATGGATTTTCTTTGATATGCGTTTTCTGTGTTTCCAAGGTGCTCATGGCTACTGGTATACACCCGAACTTTTGTTCTGTCAAATCATTGCAAAATCGCCCAAATTATGATAGTATACTCTTTGTGAGTTTTTACGAAGGCCATATAAATTATCAGAACCCTGAAGAAGTTGAGGCGGCTATTTTTGCTGCTGGTATTGTTAATAGTTCTGTTAGCTCCAGGGATATAAAAGTGCGGTCACCAGTAATTGCTATGGTAAGGCGCGCAATCCTCCTGGGGAATGAGGCACGTAGGCTAAAGCCCATGGGCGTTCTTCCTGGGGCCGGCCCAACGCTCCATAAAAGTCTAATATTAGAACTGAATCCAGAAAGACATGGATGCGTCCCACTCGTAGACACAGCAGCACGTCAAGCTCTTGAGTGGATGGTGGGCAAATCTCTTGAAAAAGGCCTATCGACAGATACAATGGACATCGTAGAGTCGCCTAGCGGCATAATGTGTGTCCGCTACCCACTTAGAAGCATAG
>JAGQNO010000130.1 GCA_020428025.1 Candidatus Saccharimonadota bacterium
AGCATGGAATATACCGTGAAGGGTACGAATAATCGTTTTGTGCCACATGTAATAGAGCCATCGTTTGGTGTAGAGCGTGCGGTGATGGCCGTGATGACGGCTGCGTATACTGAAGATGAAGTAAATGGTGAAAAGCGCATAGTTATGAAATTCCCTGAACACCTTGCGCCGGTAAAATACTGTGTGTCACCACTACTTAAAAACAAGCCAGAGCTTGTGGCAAAAGCTCGTGAAGTTTACGCGCTACTCAAGAAAAAGCACGGCAATGTAATGTGGGACGACAACGGCAACATAGGCAAGCGCTACCGCCGCCAAGATGAAATTGGCACGCCGTATTGTGTTGTGGTAGACTTTGACTCACTCGATAGCGACGATGTAACTATTCGTAACCGTGATACAACTGAGCAAACACGCGTAAAAATTAGCGAACTGTAACTCGTTTTCAGTAGTTTCATTATCTGTGATTTTATGGTATTATAGCGGCGTTGCTATGTATGATTGTAGCTTAACGGGTGGCAGAAAGTTTGTATGAAATATACAGCGTTTCACTATGATATGGACGGTGTGCTAGTAGATAGCGAGCCGGTACATGTTCAGTCCGAGAAAGA
>JAGQNO010000131.1 GCA_020428025.1 Candidatus Saccharimonadota bacterium
CGGTCCGCAAGAACTACGTTGCCTTGCTGTTCTGGAGCGGTCAGTCGTTCGAGGAGTCAGGATTGAAGGCGACGGGCAGCTTCAAGATGGCCGAACGGCATTACGCCGATGCGTCCGAAATCGATCCGACCGAAATTACCCGCTGGCTTGGCAAGGCTCGAGACGTCCAGTGGGACTACAAGAATATCGTCAAGAAGAAGGGAAATCTCGAACGACTGGTTTGAGATTCGCCCGATCCGAGCCGTGATTCCCGGGCGATCCTCTGGTACACTATCCGGCGGAGAGGTGTCCGAGTGGTTGATGGTGCCGCTCTCGAAAAGCGGTGTAGTGACGAGCTACCGCGGGTTCGAATCCCGCCCTCTCCGCCCACATGGCGGCGCTCAACTCGTCTGGAAGGGTCGCATAGCCTGGCCTAGTGCGCGCGACTGGAAATCGCGTAGGCGGTCATACCGTCTCGAGGGTTCGAATCCCTCCCCTTCCGCCTCGTGATTCCAGTTCTGGTGCTACCAGCTTCATCCGTCCGATCGCATGCGATCGGACGTTTGTGTTTATAGGAGTTCGCGATGCACACCACGAACTACCGGAACACGTTGATCACGGTTT
>JAGQNO010000132.1 GCA_020428025.1 Candidatus Saccharimonadota bacterium
CTTTAGGAATGAGCTTCATATTGGCGTTAAAACCAAGCCTATTCCCCAGAATACCGAGTGTTACTGCCGCAACTGCACCCCAAAATGGTTTGTAAAAGGCATCGTTATGAGTAAAAACAGTGGCAATGGTTTTGCTGGTATAGAAAGGCAGTGCAATGGAAATACTAAATGCACCCACGAGGTTTAATGTTGTGCGCGCCGCCAGCCGCGGATATTGGCGCGATGCGTGCCAATAGGTTCGCAGCGTGGCGCCGGCTAGTTTTTGTTTGGTTTTTGACATAGCTTCCATTATAGCGCTAGTCCTCTATGAACCCACCAGACTGGTGCGCCCACAGCTTTGCGTAGACACCGTTTTGCCCAAGCAATGCCTTGTGCGATCCTTGTTCTACCACGCGGCCGCCATCCAGTACCAAGATGCGGTCCATTTTTTGGATGGTGCTTAAGCGGTGGGCAATCACGATGGCCGTGCGGCCGTCCATGAGTTTCCAGAGCGCATCCTGGATTAAGACTTCGCTTTCTGAGTCCAGGGCCGATGTAGCCTCATCCAAAATCAAGATTGGCGAGTTTTTAAGCATGGCGCGGGCAATGGCAATCCGCTG
>JAGQNO010000133.1 GCA_020428025.1 Candidatus Saccharimonadota bacterium
TACTGGTCGACGCCGTTGAATGTTAAAATTTTGGCCATCGCCTATCTGTGGGCATCCACCCAATCATTCCCAACAACGTGGCTGATTTCATGGGCCATATCCCTGTAGCAGCGCGGGCCTGCGATCACCCACACCGCCTTGCCATTGGTGCAGGCATCATGCCCGCCACACTCGGCCCTTACGGCTCCGTAGCTGTCCATTAGGTTCACCTGAAACTGGTGTCCCCTGTATTCCTGTAAGCCGCCCTCGCACAGCGCTGCCACGCCATCATCAAACTGGCTTATCGGGGTATTCACCCTGCAAGCCTGCAACGCACACAGGCCGATAAAGCCTAGAATGTGGGCGAGGACGAAGGTGTAGCGGAAGGTTCTCATACGGCCTCGACCGGCAGCCACCAGCGGTCGAAGGTGCCATCCCTGCCCGGCTCTGTGGTGTTCGCGCCAATATTGGAACGGTACAGCCAATCTGCCCCACCATCGTTGGGATTATCGTGAATGACCTCATCGCCAATGCTGTAAGCGTCATGTGCGCCCGTAGGGGCTACCCAGCGAGGCGTGGCTGATACTTCCTCTACCCAGCCAAATACGCCAGGCTCCCA
>JAGQNO010000134.1 GCA_020428025.1 Candidatus Saccharimonadota bacterium
CGGCTTCCCCAGCGCAACTCCCAGGAGTTAATACAAAGTCGGACACTCACCCAACTACTGATAGCGGACTAGACAGTCATGAGCTATATGACGAAGGTCTTCCTGCCGAAGATATTTAACTCTATTTGGGTAGCACATCCAAGCGAGCGGGTGATTTAAGCCACGATACAATGCCAAGTACTGCAGCGTATAGCCGCAGCTGTCAACTAGGAGATTTACAGCTTTAACTATCTCTGTTAAAATAGTGTTTTGTTGGTTGATGCGGGCCATTAGCTCAGCCGGTTAGAGCACCTGCCTCTTAAGCAGGGTGTCCTGGGTTCGAGTCCCAGATGGCCCTCCAGTTTGATCAAGTTTATAACAGAGGTACATTGCCTCTGTTTTTGATATAATTCAACCGTATGGAAGTTAAAGAATCAAAGTATGGTAGGGGTGTATTTGCAACCAGGAATTATATTGCCGGCGAAGTTATTGAAGTATCACCTGTCATAGAACTTAGCGCAGAAGACACTGCACAAATCGATAAAACTCTTTTATACGATTATTACTTTGGCTGGGGCGAAGATGGAGACCGGGCAGCAATTGCACTCGGAAAT
>JAGQNO010000135.1 GCA_020428025.1 Candidatus Saccharimonadota bacterium
TATGGATTAGTACTCATTGAAAACGAGCGTGCTATTTTCGCAATCGGTATTAGCACCGCCTTTATAAGCGGCCTCTTAGCAGTTCGGTTTTTGCTACGTTATCTTGCAGGACATACGCTCAATATTTTCGCGTATTATCGTATTAGTATCGGATTGCTGGTATTGATTGCTAGTCTGGTGTAAGGCTATTTTTGTGTAAAATCCACTACATATAGCGTATATGGTTGTGGTATGATACCTATAGTTTAACAATTAATGTTGGAAATAGGTGAAATTCCTATGCTGTGCCGCAACTGTAATTTTGCTATTTTGAAGCAAATAAGCCAGACACAACACTTGACGTCATGCATCCCGAGCAGGATCAGGTCCAGTGACCGCCCGTAATATTCGAGCCTTCATCCAAACTTCTTACTCTCGTAAGCATGCATCATTCCATAGAGGGCAATATAAAAATGGGCGAGGTGTATCAATTTCAACGCAATACAGAGACACAGCACAGTGAGCAGGTTTATGGGCTTGCTGCTGGGGCAGAATCGCTAGCAATCCCATTCACAGAATATGTGCCACCAATGCTACATGCGGTTGAACCTAC
>JAGQNO010000136.1 GCA_020428025.1 Candidatus Saccharimonadota bacterium
CCGACTGCACCCGTCCTGCCGACAGTCCCCGGGCTATCTTCGCCCACAACAGCGGCGAGACCATGAAGCCCACAACCCGGTCAAGAAACCGGCGCGCCTGCTGAGCATTGACCCGGTCGATATTGATTTCGCCGGGTTCTTCAAAGGCTTCCTGGATGGCTTTTTTAGTAATTTCATTGAACACCACACGACGGTAGCGCGAGTCATCGCCACCAATCGCTTCCCGCAAGTGCCAGGCAATGGCCTCCCCTTCGCGGTCAAGGTCAGTTGCCAGATAAATTGTATCGGCATCTCTGGCCAGCTTGCGGAGTTCCTGTACGACCTTTTCCTTACCCGGCAATATCTGGTAATTCGCCGCCCAGTCGTGCTCCGGGTCAATTCCCATCCGGCTGACCAGCTGTGTTCTGGCTTTCTGCTTTTTATATTCGGCTTTTTTCTCCGGCGACATCTTGCGGGTCTTTGCCGCCTCTGCAGCGCGGGCTTTTGGATCGGTCGTACCAGATCCACTGGTCGGCAAGTCGCGAATATGGCCAACGCTGGATTT
>JAGQNO010000137.1 GCA_020428025.1 Candidatus Saccharimonadota bacterium
TCGTGCTCGAGCCCTGGGATCAGGTCATCGAGGGCACCGGTCCGGCCTACCGCGGGCACACGCCGATCGTCGTGCGGACCTGGGGCCGCCGCCGCCTCGCCGTGCTCGCGCGCCTGCTGCCGCACTGCAAGTCGGTCCGCGTCCGCCTCGTCGGCGCCGGGCTGCCGGCCTACTACATCCTCGATCTCGGCGACGCCGAGCTGACCCTGGCGCTCTCGGGCTGGACCGACAGCGGCTGGGCCGGCATCGCCACCTTCGACCTGCTCGTCGCCGGCGACGTCGACGAGCTCCTCGCCAAGAAGGTCCACGACGAGCTCGCGAGCGCGCCGAGGGGGAGCGGCAAGTCCCTCGCCGAGCTCGCCGAGTCCACCGGCCGGACCATCAACGAGGTCCGCCAGGCGATCCTGCACCACATGCAGCGCGGCACGGTCGTCCACGATCTGCCGGCGGGCCGCTTCCTCGCGCGCTCGCTGCTCGCCGCGCCCCCCGACGCCGAGGCCCTGCGCTACCGCGACGAGCGCGAGCAGCAGGCCCACCGCCT
>JAGQNO010000138.1 GCA_020428025.1 Candidatus Saccharimonadota bacterium
GCTTTTTTTTCAAGTATTTTGCTTTGCAAAATTGTGCCTTGACATACCTTACCCCTGTTTGCTACACTGGAATTTGTATTTTGCATCTCACCAAATTTGTGAGAGGATTCACAAATTTGAGAGGAGATGGCTTAGTTTGTTTACTAGAATTGAGCAGCAAACTTGTTTTGTGCTCGGTTCAGTAAACAAACTATCACACATTGACGACGCGGGATGGAGCAGCGGCAGCTCGCGTGGCTCATAACCACGAGGTCCCAGGTTCGAGTCCTGGTCCCGCAACCAAGAAAAGAGTCCTAGTTTATCTAGGGCTTTTTTCTTTCACTTGAAAAACTTTAGAGATAGTTTTATTATTTGAAACATGTTGAAATCAAATATGGATTTAGTCTTGGACGATTTAGTAAGACCACTGTCGCTTGAAGCTTTGGAATATTTTGCATCAGGGGAAATCCCGTTAGCTCGGGAATTTGACTCTACAATGGAGCCCAAGTTTATACGACTTGGGGGTATTATGATGATTGGTGCAACAATTAGTTTCGGTAG
>JAGQNO010000139.1 GCA_020428025.1 Candidatus Saccharimonadota bacterium
GAGATGATAAATGCTAAATGCTGAGTAGGAAACTCAGGATTAGGGAGCACACCACCGATCCACTCCTCATCTACAAGGTAACCTTGATTGAAATTATCTAGATTGAGGTCAAAACTCGTCATTTGTTCTAGATCTAACATGAAGTTGCTTGCTAAACCCAGATCTTTTGAATAAAAATAACTTCTCATTGAAATAGTGTGGGCCTGTAGCTCAGTTGGTAGAGCGCCAGCTTTGCAAGCTGGATGTCGCCGGTTCGATTCCGTTCAGGTCCACCACCGTCCACCATAGAGGTCAAAATGAGAAACAATGTATTAGTAAAGGAATCAATTCTATTGAAACCCAATTGACGACTGCTCAACATTACGCGAAGCTACTCGAGTGTGGCTAACCTTGGCTAGTTTTTGAAAGTGAAGCCCGTGAAATCAATGAGTTAGAGTGCTCTGCACGATTCCACCAATTTTGAACGTTACGCGATATTATCTGACGTTACGCGAGTGATCGGTTAGCCCAACAAGCACAAAGTAAGAAAAGCTCTGTT
>JAGQNO010000013.1 GCA_020428025.1 Candidatus Saccharimonadota bacterium
CGACACCGGCGCACCCATCAGCGTGCCCGTGGGCGATGAAACCCTGGGCCGCATGTTCAATGTAACCGGCGAGCCAATTGACCAAAAAGGCGGCACCTTCAAAAACCGCGCGCCTATCCACCGCGACCCGCCATCTCTGGACGAGCAGTCTGGCTCCGTAGAAATCCTAGAAACCGGCATTAAAGTCATTGACCTGATCGCCCCCATTACCAAAGGTGGTAAAGTTGGTCTGTTTGGCGGCGCCGGTGTAGGCAAAACCGTGCTGATTCAGGAGCTGATTAACAACATCGCCAAATTCCACTCTGGCTACTCTGTTTTTGCAGGTGTGGGCGAGCGTACCCGTGAAGGTAACGACCTATACGAAGAAATGACGGACTCCGGCGTTATTAAGAACACATCACTGGTCTTTGGTCAGATGAACGAACCCCCAGGGGCTCGTCTGCGCGTGGCCCTCAGTGGCCTAACCATTGCGGAAGGCTTCCGCGATAAGGGTTCAGACGTGCTATTGTTTGTGGACAACATTTTCCGCTTTACCCAGGCCGGTGCAGAGGTGTCCGCCCTGCTAGGCCGCTTACCGTCTGCGGTGGGCTACCAGCCCACCTTGGCGCAAGAAATGGGCCAGCTGCAGGAGCGCATTACGTCCACCCGCGAAGGTTCCATTACATCGGTTCAGGCCGTCTACGTGCCTGCGGACGACCTTACGGACCCCGCCCCAGCTACCACCTTTGCCCACCTTGACTCCACCATCGTGTTAAACCGCGCGCTCACAGAAATCGGTATTTACCCGGCGGTGGATCCACTGGACTCCAGCTCCACCATTTTGGACCCAGAAATTGTGGGCGAGGAGCACTACCAAGTGGCCCGCGAAGTCCAGCGCGTGCTGCAGCGTTACAAGGACCTGCAGGACATCATTGCTATTTTGGGCATGGAAGAATTGTCAGAAGAAGACAAGCTGACCGTGGCCCGCGCCCGCCGTATCCAGCGTTTCCTAAGCCAGCCATTCTTTGTGGCCGAGCAGTTTACCGGCAACCCCGGTCAGTACGTCCCGCTTAAGGACACTATTGCCGGCTTTAAAGAAATCCTAGAGGGCAAACACGACGACAAGCCAGAATCCGCCTTCTACCTGAAAGGTTCTATTAAGGACGTTCAGTAATGCAATTAACACTTGTTACCCTTTCCGGTACCAAATTTGACAGCGATGTCTACGAAGTAATTCTGCCCACCATGAATGGCCAGATTGCCATTTTGCCCGGCCACATGCCGCTGGTTTCCGCCGCCACCAATGGCGTCATAGAAATCCGCCGCGGTCGCAATGACCGCGATTCAGAAATGGTGCTGTTTGCCACTAACGGCGGTGTCATAGAAGTCGACGCCAACCATGACGTCCACGTCATTGTAGACGAAGCCGATGATGCGGACAGCATCAACGAAGCAGAAGCAGAAGCCGCCTTCCAGTTGGCGCAGAAACTCAAAGCAGAAGCCAAGGACCAGGTCAGCCTAGAAAAGGCTCAGAGCTTGGTGGATCGCCACGCCGTACGTTTGCAGGTGGCTAACCTTAAACGGCACCGCTCTGGTGGCCGGCCGCGGGTCTAGCCTCTAGATTCTAGGCTCTAGGCTCTAGAAGCTAGAGATTAGAGAGCAGCAAGAAAAATCGCCCCTAGCATGGGGCGATTTTTTAGAATAAAGAGTCAAAAATCTAAGCTTCTATTTAACAGAGCTGGTGCAGTGCGAACACTTAGTAGCCTTAACTGGGATGTCAGATAGACAGTATGGGCATTTCTTTTCTGTTGGGTCTTCCGGTGTCTTGCGCTTGGCAGCCAGAGCTAGGGCGTGGTTCATAGGCACCACAACCATAAAGAAGATTGCGGCAGCTACGATTAGGAAGTTAACCAATGCGGTTAGAACGTACCCGTAGCCAACGGTAGAGCCGTTAACAGTAAAGTTAAGCGAATCAAAGCTGGGCTGGCCGATCAGGGCAGCAATCAAGGGCATAATCACCTTCTCTACGAGCTTGGTAACGATAGCGCCAAACGCGGCACCAATAACTACAGCCACTGCTAGGTCAATCACGTTGCCGCGCATTATAAACTTTTTAAAATCCTTTAGCATTACTGCTCTCCTTTAATTTATGCCTTAATCATATTCTAGGGGCGGTAAGGAGTCAACTAGGCAGCGGCGGGGCGTGGAAATTCTTTATTTTCCTCAATCATTATTTGACAAGCACGCTTTAACCGCATGGGAGCCTTGCTGTGACGAAGCTGCGTATGGGCAAGATGTAGTCTATTTGACAGCTCTAGCCGGCCTCTAACCAAAATAATGCCATTTTGGTCCTGACCCATTTCTAATGTTGCTTCCAGTATATCTTTGCCAAACAGCTCTGCTATATAAAGCTTCTGCTTAAGGGCTGCTTCTGGATGGATAGTAAAAGCGTCAGGGCGAGCAGGTATAGAATCATCTAAACAGATGTGTCCGCCGGGCGTAAAACGCGCAGTATAGGGGTGCTCTACAACCGGCTCGTTTGGCCAAAAGAAGTCGGCACCAACGCTATGATGTGCTTCGTGGTACGTAATTAAAGCTTCGATTGCGTGTCCATCTGCACTCATACGGGCAGTATACAGCATGCACTTGATTTTTACTTCCAAAAGTCTTACAGTGTACAGCTGAGTATATAAATGAGTCACTAAAATATGCCCAAAATTGGAGAAGGATTTTCTATGCCGCTGCAAGTTTTAACAGGTAATCTTGGCATTGGTAATATGGGTTCAATTGGCCCGCAAAGCCCAGAAGATGCTCAGTCAGTATTAGAGGCTTCTGCAAGCGACAAATATGAAAAAACACCGAGCGGCCATTGGGGTTGTTTTGATGGTCGTGGTAGCGAGCAAGAGGTAGTAATTAATCCAGAAACTGCTGATGCTGCCCTAGCCGGCGGACTGATTATAAGCGAGACAGCCGCAGCGTTTATGTTAAGTGACTCCCCTTTGCCACTAAGCAATACTGTGAAAGAGGTGACTGTTGGAGCTATTGCAGATGGCGTGAGTGTAGAAATGCATGGAGCAAATGGGAATAAAGCCGGATGTGCCGCCAATGCAGAAATTAAAAATGGCCTTAAGACAGCCGCTGCTCGAATCGACATTTTAGCGCCACTAGCAATTGATTTAACCCAGCGTCTTGGCATTGATCATTTAGTATCTACTCAGGATGTTGTAGACATGATAGTGCGCGGCGACGAATCAGCCCACAAAGATGAAGTGTGGGACGCAAGCCCGGAGGAAGTGGTAGCCATTGCTGTTAACAATGGTGCGTCATATAGGAATCTTGTTGGCCCTCATGAAGAAAAAAGAATCAGAGCCGACTTAACAGAAAATGTATTTGATAAATATGAGTTTCTAGCCGATGCTAAGACAGCCGATATTCAGGGCCAAATATTCCCCGCTGCTTTTGGGGCGTATAAGAAATTGGCTTTTGAGCGCGCTATGGCAAGTGGAGAAGATGAGCGTCAGGTAGCGCTTCGCGTGGCAGCCGTTATAACCTTTAACTTGGCAATTGGCAAGCTTCTCTGTAACGGCGAAATGCCTGTTGATATTATTCAGCAATAACATCAGCTTTACAAAAAGCAGAAACCACGCTAATCTAGGACTATTACTAAGTGGAGGTTCCTTATGTTTGGACGACGCAAGCTGGCCGCATTGGCCGCGGAGTTCTTGGGCACAGGCGCATTGACGCTGGTGTTCCTAAGTGTACAAAGATCAACAATTGGTGTGCCATTTTTTGTGGCCATGGCTGCAGGACTCGTGGCTGCCATGTTGGTAACAGTTTTTGGTGGGACATCTGGTGCACATGTTAACCCGGCTATTACGTTGGCATTGTGGACGGCTCGCAAAATCGACGCGCTACGCGCGGTTTTGTACATTGCCTTCCAGCTGCTCGGTGCTTGGGCTGCATACGGCCTGTACACCTACTTTGTTAACAGCAGCTTACAGCCGCTAAAGAGCACCTTCTCTGGTCGTGTGCTAGTTGCAGAAGCCGTTGGTGCGTTTGTCTTGGCCTTGGCCTGGGCAGCTGTTACGTTCCGCGCTAACCTAACATCTGGTGCCCGTGCTGCTTTGATTGGCGTTGGCTACATGCTTGGTGTTGTGGTTGCCGCAGTTGCCGGTATTGGTATTATTAACCCAGCCGTCGCGGAAGGTATCCGCGCTTGGGACGTATTTAGCACAGCCGCTAGCTGGGGTACCTACGTGCTCGGTCCAGTTCTTGGTGCCATTATTGGTATCAATCTGTACGGTCTGCTGTTTGCTGGCGATGAAGTCGTAGAAGATTACGCTGACCCAGTTCTAGCAGAAGCGCCGGCTGCCGTAGCTGCAACTGCGCCGCTCAAGGTTGTTAAAAAGCCAGCTGCTAAGAAGACTGCTGCAAAAAAAGCGTCTGCTAAAAAGCGCGCTAGCCGCTAAATATTCTTACTGCGTGTTTAAAATATCACCTCGCCTGGGGTGATATTTTTTATGCTACCGAGTTGTCAAGCAGGTCTGCCTGAAACTTTTGGCTGCCTTTGAGGTCTTCTGAATAGTGCTGAATATCTGGGAAGTCGCATGCCTGAATATGCTGCCAAACAGCGCCAATTAACTGCTTAAGGCCGTCCAGCTCCGCTTGGTCAAAAGTCACTTCTAGGCGATGCAGTTGTCCGTTTTCATCCGGCTCTACGTAGTCTAGGTAGGCATCGGTGACGGTATAGCCGCGGTAGGTCTGCGAGCCCTCCACCAGTAATTTGTAAAAATACAGCTGACGACGATATGCTTGCATTTTAATGTCGGCGCTCCAGCGTGCGGCGGGTTTGCCGGTTTTATAGTCTACTACGGTGATAGTCTTGGCAGCTTTATCTATGATGAGCCGGTCAATTTTACCGCTTAGGTGCGCGCTTTCTACCACTACCCCCTCTGGGCGGAAATCGTGCTCTGCAACATCGGCGGGCTTAAACTCAGCGCCCCGCTGCTGCAAATAGGCGCTCAGCGCGTTATGGGCGCGTTCCTGCAACTGGTCATGATCTTGTTTGGAGAGCGGTTTAAGGGCCAGGATTTGATCTGCTTTGGTCAGCAGTTGGGCGACGGTTGGCAGCTGCGGTTGACCGGCAATCCACTGCAAGCTGGCATGAATAACATCGCCGTAGGTGCCAGCTAGCGAGCTGCCACTGGGCAAGCGCAGAAGGTCGCGCATTAAGAAGCTGGCGGGGCCATCGGCTGTTGAGATGAATCGATTTAACCCCGTAGCGCTTAATTGGTAGCGCTGCAAACGGTCCTTTAATAGGTCTTGCAGCTTGGGATCTTGGCGCAGGTTCTGGAGGTGTTGATCATGCCAGTACAGGCTCATTGTCTCTAGTTCTGGCGGCTGGGTGTCTGGTTGTATGGTGTCCAATTCAAGTCCGCTCAGGTATTTAAGCGGACTTTGTGGGCGGCCGCTAAAACTCTGGTCGTAGCTGCAGAGATAGAGGTCGTGTTTGGCACGCGTTAGGGCTACGTACAGGAGGCGCAGGCGCTCGTCTTGGCTGGCGCCGGCGTAGCGGATGTGCTGTAAATTGGGCGGCAAGCTAATGCGACTCTGCTGGCTGCGGGCGCGGCTGCCCCAGACTTCATCGTTGACGGCCAGCAGGAAGACAGCGCCAAACTCTTGCCCTTTTGACTTGAAGGCGGTCATGAGCTGTACTGCATCATCGGCTTCTTGGTAAGGGTTGCTACTCATGATTTTAATGTCCGCGGCACGGTGCTGCTCTGCAAAGTCCAGAAGGTCTGACAGCATGAGCGGCGCTGTAGCCAGCGGCCGATGATCGCGTAGTTTTTGCCGCAGCACGCTGAGGTTGCTCAGCAGTTGCCAAAACGGCACGCGGTCCTCTGCGCTCAGCGGCTGGTCGCCAAAATAATGGGTATAAAACGGCGATTTCTGCGCCGACGGCAGCGGTATAATGCCGGCCAGGTAGTCCAACATAGTTTCTAGTGGCTCACGGCCAACCAGCAGCGCTAGCTCCATAAAAAACTGCACGGCAGGCTGGTCCTGTAGGCGCTGCGCCCAGGATTGGCCATCTTTTTGCCAAGACGTTTCCCAGATAAGCTGCGTGGGCAATTGCCACATGGGCAGGCCAAGGACCTGCGGCCAAAGATAGTCGGCGGTTTTGGTGCCGGCGGCGAGATCGTCTGCCAAGGCCAGCGTGAGCTGGGCCATAGTAAGTAGCTGCTCTATGGCTGGGTCGTCTAGAATATTCTCGCGCTTTTCATATTGTACAGGCAGGTCTTGCTGGGCTAAAAACGGCAGCAGGCCTTCTAAAAATTGGTGCTTGGGCGCTAGCACGGCGATTTCTTTCAGTGGTGTTCCCCGCCGCTGCAACTGCTTAACCTGCTGCGCCACCCAGGCGTACTGAGAGACATCGCTGGTAAACTGCGCGGCGGTTATGGTTGCCGCCGGCAGTCCCGTTGCAGCAGCGGTTAAGTCTTTAGAAATGCCGGAAAAATTGTGATGAAGCCGCGTCTCTATTTGGCCAGAAATTTGTTGGGAGAGGGCCAAGACTTCCGCGCGTGAGCGGTAATTTTGGGTCAGCGGCACCACCAGGACGTCTTGGTACATATTGGTAAACTGCAGCATGTGCGAGTAGTCTGCGCCCTGGAAGGCGTAGATGGCTTGATCGTCATCGCCCACAGCCAAGACGTTGGGCCGACCCTCATGAACCGGGTTGTCTGTGAGCAGCTCTACTAGCCGTAGCTGCGCGGCGTTGGTGTCCTGAAACTCGTCAAGCAGCAGGTATTGGTAGCGCTCCTGCAGTGAGTAGCGCAGATCATCATTTTCTGAAAGCCCTCTTATGGCGCGCAAAATCATGTCGTCGTAGTCGTAGCAACCGGCTTTTTGGAGCTGCTTTAGATAGAGTTCATAGACATCGGCGGCATACTGTTGGCGCCGTGCAGCATCTTGTCCGGCGGCGCACCACTGCCCGCTGCCGTCTTTGGCCAGCCATTTGTCTTTCCAAGCGGTGACTGGCTTGGTACTGCCATCTGCTAAAGCATCCGCTAGCTCTGACTGCCATAGGTTTTTTAATTCTCCGTCTGGCAATGAGCCGCTGGCTTCTAAAAGCGATTCAAAAGCCGGCAGCGCACCCTTGGTCATTTTGACAACTCCAGCCAGCTCTTTTTGCACTACATTGGTTGCGGATTTAATGAATATTTCATTTTCTTTGGCAATAGCGCGGACATCGTCTGGCGTTAACAGCGCACGGCGATAATCGCTAATGAGGGTCTTTAAATCTGGCAGATAAAACGATGCTTTAAACGGGTTTTTATACGGCAAATCCGCCTGCACAGCGCGCAGCAGCTGGTCAATTTTAAGCGCATCGGCTGGGACAAGCTCTGCCACCTCTGCAAAATACTGCGGATAGCGCTGCAGCAGGTCGCTGCCAAAGGCATGGTAGGTGCTAATAGTAACGTCGTAGGCGGCTTGACCAATCATGGACTGCAGACGCCGACGCATGGTCACGGCCGCGGCATCCGTAAATGTCAGACACAAAATATTGGACGGCAGCGCGTCCGTGGTAGCCAAAATATGCGCAATGCGCGTGGTCAGCAGCTGCGTCTTGCCCGTGCCGGGGCCGGCAATAACCAATACAGGTCCGTCAATCTGTTCCACGGCCTGTTTTTGCTGCGGGTTAAGCTGCGCGTACGCCTCCGGGTAGGTCATAGCACTATTGTACTACCAAGGGGTCTTCAGTTCATCACCGGCAAACTGCCGCCGACAGTGATCGCAAGATTCCTCTTGGCCAAATTGCTGCGCCCATTGGTGCCCGGCTTCAATAAATGGCTGGTAGTCATGGAAGGCTACAAAGTCCGAGGCGCGGCGTAAGAATGCACCCAATAGGCCATAGGTCCGGAAACCGCCGCGCATGGCGGCTGCCCAGCGGTGCCCTACGGGTATAACAGACCATGGTTCGTGCACTTTGTATTCTTTAAGTGGACGGCCGGTCACGACGCGGCGCAGGTTGGCGGCGACTTGCTTGGCATCCTCTACGGCGGTTTGGGCCATGCCACTGTAGGGCGTGTTGGCGTTATCGCCTATGACATACATGTCTGGCTCCGTGCGCTGGTAGATGTCCACGGCGACCTTGCCGTTTTTGGCAATGGTAAAGCCGTTGGCAGTAAAGAACGGGTGGTTGGTCACACCAGCTGTCCAAATAACGGTGTGGCTTTGAATGGGTTTGCCGCTAACGGTTAGTGCATCGGCGGAGGCGCCTTCTACGCGGGCATTGGTGTAGACTTTGACGCCCAAGTGGCGTAATCGACGTTTTATGACGCGTCCAGCATCACGCGGCAGTCGTGGCAAGAGCCGCGGGTTGGCCTCTACTAAATCGACATGGACTGCCCGGCCGCGGATGCCATGTAGTTTCATAATGTGCTTTAGATAACCCGGCAGCGCCCCAGCCAACTCTATGCCTGTTGGGCCACCGCCCACTACTACATAGTTTAGGTCCGGCTTCATTTCGTTAATAAGTTGAGTGTGGAGGTGTTTTTTGAACTCTTTGATTTCTTTGTCGGACTTAATGCCAAAGCTGAACTCTTCTAGGCCGGGGATGCCAAAGTAATTGGTAATGACGCCCAGCGCAAAAATGGCGCTATCATAGGGCGCTTTTTCTCCACTTTTGGTGGTGATAGTTTTGGCTTTGCGGTCCACGGTTTCCGCGGGATCCACGATGACAGTTAGGCCTTTGCCTTCAAAAAAGTCGCTGAGCGGGATAATGCTGCCGGCGCGGCGGCCGCCCAGCGCGGTGTGGTACAGACTAGGGTAATAGGTAAAATCTGGGCTGGTAGTAATAAGGGTGACACTAAAGCGGTCGTCGCCGGCCAGCTCTAAAGCAGCCTTTACGCCGCCAAATCCGCCGCCAACTATCACCACCCGATGTTTTTTCATTCTAAGCACAAGTGTAATCAATTTGGACGAACATGACAAGCAGACAAAGGAGAAAAAGGAAAATTTTGACGGCGGGAGGCCGAAGAAATTTTCTTGGCCCCTTGCCCGCTTGTCATGTCCGCCGCGTGGCAGCTCAGCGCTGGTAGAGCTTGAATCGCCACTTCCTGTCCACAATATGAGTGAAGCCAATCACCTCATTTTCTCTGAAGAGTGTGCGGGAGTAGCCCTGTCCGTGGCGCTTTATGTCCACACAGGACCAGTCCTCGGGGATGGAGAGCGTGTAAACGCTCCCGCTCAGCGAGTTGTGGTTCTGCTCGTGGGCGACGCAGCCAAGGCCGCGGCGGATGAGCAGCCCGACCTGCCGGTCGCTGAGCGGCAGTCGTACTTGGTCTAAATCGTTCATGATTTCCTCTCGGATAGATTCCTTTTCTCTGATTGAGTCAAGGGGGCAATCGGCATAAATTTACCGACTCTTCTCTTGACTCAAACTCTGCCTGCTTGTCAAAGTGCGGCCTGGTCGGAAACTATGTTCCTAGCACCAAGACCAGTTATATAGATTAACAGAAAAACGCAAATTTTGCAATAATTTGCAGCGTGGCCAGTAAATGGGGTAAGCTTTAGAGGAATATGCAGACACTCAAAGAACTGGTGGCGACTTCCGGATTTAGCGGCGAGTTAGATGACTCGGCGGCGTCCAAAGAAAAATACAGCCACGACGCCTCCCTGTTTGAAATCAAGCCACAGCTTGTGGTCTTTCCTAAAGACACCAAAGATGTAGAGACGTTAGTTAAGCTGGCCGCTCAGCACAAGGCAGTCTACAAAGACCTGTCGCTGACGCCACGCTCGGCCGGCACGGACATGGCTGGCGGCGCCATAAATGACAGCATTATCCTGGATTTTACCAAGCACATGCATACTATTCATGAAGTGACACGCACGCATGGGCGGGCGCAACCGGGCGTGTATTACCGCGATTTTGAGCCGCGCACATTACGGCACGGTGTGTTTATGCCGTCATATCCAGCTAGTCGTGATTTGGCGGCGCTGGGCGGAATGGTTGGCAATAACAGCGGCGGTGAAAAATCGCTGGAATACGGCAAAGTCAAAGATTTTGTTACAGAGCTAGAAGTAGTTTGGGCGGATGGTGTTGCCCGCAAAGTTAAGCCTATTACCAAAGCCGCGCTAGACAAAAAGATGAAACAAAAAGATTTTGAAGGCCAAGTCTACAAACAAATTTTTGAGCTTTTTGAGAAAAGTTACGAGGCAATAAAAAATGCCAAACCGCAGGTTAGCAAAAACTCAATGGGCTACACGCTTTGGGAAGTCTGGGACAGAGAGACCGGCATTTTTGACCTAACAAAATTGTTTGTGGGATCAGAAGGTACGCTGGGGATTACTACAGACATCACTTTTAAATTGGTGCCGCATCGGCCTCACTCCGGCCTACTGGTACTGTTCCTAAAGGATGTCAAAAAACTGGGCCATCTGATTCCCAAGGTGTTAGAACACAAGCCCGCTACATTTGAAAGTTTTGATGATTCTACCCTGTTATTATCAATAAAATTCATGCCCTACTTCTTAAAAATGCTGGGTCCACGTAGGTTTATTAAATTATTAATAAGCCTAATGCCGGACGCGCTACAGCTGCTTCGCGGCGTACCAAAAATGATTCTAATGGTAGAGTTTAACGGCGACACAGAAGAAGAAGTCCGTACTAAGATTAGAAATCTGCATCAGGATCTAGGGGGCTTGCGTGCCCGCTACGAAATTAACGGCTTTGAAGAAACGCCAACAGAAGCCGCCAGTGAAAAGTTTTGGACCATGCGTCGGCACAGTTTCCAGCTGCTCAGGAGCAAGGTAAAAGATAAACACACCGCGCCATTTATTGATGATTTAATCGTAAGGCCAGAATATTTGGCAGAATTCCTGCCTAAACTGCGTCGAATTGTTAAAAAATACAAACTATTTGCGACCGTTCAAGGTCATATTGGCGATGGCAACTTCCACATTATTCCGCTCATGAAATTAGAAGATGCCAAAGAGCGTAAGAAACTATTGCCGGCCATGAAAGAAGTTAACACACTCGTACTCAAATACAAAGGCTCTCTAAGCGGCGAACACAACGATGGTCTAGTCCGCGGCCCCTGGCTTAAGCAGCAATTTGGCCCGCAGGTTTACGACTTAATGCGCCAAGTTAAGCACATCATGGACCCCCAGAATATCTTTAACCCACACAAGAAAACTGACGCCACCTGGGACTATAGCTACAAGCACATCCGGGACCACTTCTAGGCAGCCGGCAAAGTAATCTTGGCTACAGTGCCCTTGCCTGTCTTGCTGGCCAATTGCAAGTCCGCGCCCAGGCTGCCCGCCAGCGACTTGGCAATAGACAGGCCAAGGCCAAAACCGCTGCTGGTGCGACTGGTCTCTGTGCGGTAAAAACGTCTAAACACATGCTTAAGGTCCGCGCTAGAAATGCCCTGCCCGTGATCCGCTATGCTGATGCTAACGCTGCGCCCGCTCCGCTTACTGCTCACAAAAACTTTGCCCTTGGCTGGACTGTATTTTATGCCGTTGTCTATTAGAATAACCAGTAGCTGCAACAGCACCTCTGCGTCAGAGCGAACCAATAGTTTGGTGGGTTCAATCTTTAGCGTAACATGGTGCTTTTTGGCGGCTGCCACTAATTGCTGACGAGCATTTTTTAAGACAGGCGTCAGCTCCACGGGCTGTAGTTCTAATGTTTGCTCCATGGCATCTAATCGGCTGAGGCGGAGCAGATTGTGCACCAAGGAGCTTAATTTCTCTGCCTCTTCCACATTACTTTGTAGGGCTGTCTTGAGCTGAGCGGCAGAGGCCTTGGGGTCCATAAGCGCTACCTCCGATTCCATTTTTAGGGCGGCCAGCGGCGTGCGTAGTTCGTGGCTGACATCTGCCGTAAAGCGTTTTTGCTGTTCGTGGGCTGCTTCTATGGGCTGCAAAGTCCTGCGGGCCAGCGCGTAGCTGGCCAGGCCGCCGCTGGCTAGCACGATAGCGTTAAAAAAGACCAATCGCCCTATAATATGCTGCCGAGCTTCTATAAACGACGGCGCGTGGTTTATGGTATCCACCTGCGGAAAATCGTTGATAATTTGGGCGGCCTGCTGGCTGAGGCCAAAGCGTAAATCGTCCAGGGCAATGCGGTAGACCACAAAGCTAAAACAGAGGCTAATCACCGCCAAAATTGTCAGGTACCAGGCAGTTAATTTAAAAGTTGCAGACTGGAACATTAGCCTAAAATATACCCAAAGCCGCGCTTTGTTTTTAGGAGCGCTTTTTTAAACGGCTTGTCAATTTTGGCTCGCAGGTATCCCACGTAGACCTCTACCGTGTTGGGCAAAATGAGCGAATCGCCGTCCCAAACGTGGGCAATAATGGTGTCCTTGCTGACAACTCTGCCCTGGTTGCGCATAAGATATTCCAGGAGTGCAAATTCTTTTTGGGATAAATCTATGGTTTGCCCGGCGCGCGCTACAACAAAGGTGCTGGGATTGAGCGATAAATCCTGACAGGTTAATGCTTCTGTGGACACAAGTGGCGGCCTTCGCAGTAGCGCTTGGATACGGGCCACAAGCTCATCAAAAGAAAATGGTTTGACCAGGTAATCGTCTGCTCCGCCAGCTAGGCCCTCTACCTTGTCAGAGACACTGCCGCGGGCGGTCAGCATAATAATGGGTGCGCTCTGGCCGCCCGCGCGAGCTCTGCGCGCAAGTTCTACGCCGTCCATGCTGCCTGGCAGCATGCGGTCTAACAAGATTATGTCGTAATCTGAGTCTAAGGCGTGGGACAGGCCTGTGTCGGCATCATGAACAGCATCTACGGCATAGCCCTTAAGCTCCAGCCCCCGCTTGAGCGCGGCAGCGATTTTTTGTTCGTCCTCAATAACTAATATCCTCATACGTACTAGTATACAAAAAACTGGCCAACAGGCCGCCTTGTAGTGTACAATTTTGGCAGGACAAATGCTTATGCTTACCAAAGTTAGACGACAAGCCGGTGACACAATTGTTGAGGTACTTATTTGTATCGCGGTGATTTCCACGGTGCTAACGGGGGCCTTCATTGTTGTTTCAAAAAGCAACAGAGCTATTCAGAATAGCGCAGAGCATGCCCAGGCACAACAGCGCCTGCAAGGAGAAGTTGAAAGTTTGCGCGCTTATTTGGCTACTGTCACAACAACAAGCGGTTTACCAGGAAATTTTTGCTTTAAGGGGAGCCCAGTACCTGTCGCTATAACCACAACTCCTCCAAATTGCGAAGTTTCTAACGGCGGTGGAGCAACATATTCACTAAGTATCACCCCTGTTACCGGCAAATCGGATACCTATGAATGTAGCGTTAGCTGGGACGCAATAGACGGGAAGAAGGTTTCTGAGACCTATTATTATCAAGTGTATCCTAATAAAAGTTAATGGCGCAGTTATGGACTGCCGCAAAGTAAAGTATAATAATTAGCAATGTCTCCAAATAAAAATAATTCCCGCCCTGCTAATGAGATAAACTCCCGGACCCGGCACACATATTTTGATATTGCTGGACCAAGAAATACTACGAGCAGCCAGAAATTCCCGGCAGTGGGCATGACACTGAATGCCTACAGGGGTAACACAGGGCTAAAAAAGCCAAAAGAGCAACAAAATCAACCTGCGGCTCCTCCAGATAATCGTGCCCAGAATGATATTCCTGCGCCAACTCCAGTAGCTGGACAGCGGCAGGCGCCTCAAAAGAAAGCGAGCAAGCTAAAGAAACTTTGGCGTCCTAAACGAATCGCCCTTATTCTTGCCGCATTAGCCCTCTTGATTGGAGGCTGGCTGGGCTTTAAGGTGCTCTACAACACGCACAAGTTGTTTGGTGGTAGTGTCTTTGACGTCTTTAGATCCACTCCACTTAAAGGAGAATCTGAGGGCCGAGTTAACATTCTTTTGGCGGGTAATTCCGCAGACGACCCTGGTCATGACGGTGCAAATCTGACGGATTCAATAATGATACTAAG
>JAGQNO010000140.1 GCA_020428025.1 Candidatus Saccharimonadota bacterium
AAGATGACGAAGAAGAAGTTGTTGTGCCTGATCAAATCTATCTTGATGATGTTGCGGACGACTCTGTTCGACTGTATCTTCGCGAAATTGGAAAGATTCCACTGCTAAAAGCTGATGAAGAGCTTGCTTTAGCTCAACGGGTTGTAGCTGGAGACAAAGACGCTAAAGATCAGATGGCCGAAGCAAATATGCGTCTGGTTGTTTCGATTGCTAAGCGTTACGTTGGAAGGGGTCTAGACTTACTAGATTTAATCCAAGAAGGAAATACTGGATTACTCCGAGCTGTCGAAAAGTTTGATCCAGATAAGGGCTTTAAATTTAGTACCTATGCTACTTGGTGGATTCGTCAGGCGATAACTAGGGCGATTGCTGATCAAGCTAGAACAATCCGTATTCCAGTACACATGGTAGAAACCATTAATAAACTACTTAGAACCCAGCGAAGATTAACCCAAGATCTAAACCGTGAGCCAACCAATGAAGAAATTGCTAAAGAGATGGAAATTGACGTTGAGAAAGTTGAAC
>JAGQNO010000141.1 GCA_020428025.1 Candidatus Saccharimonadota bacterium
TGCGGCTTGCTGGGTTTGAGCAGCAAGCCCCGTTCTCCCTTCTCGACATTGGCTTCCGGGTAAAGAACGAGGACGGCCCGGAGATGGTGCAGGAATTTCTTTTTGAAGTCTCGCGGCCCCTGTCCTTGCGTGGCGTAATCTGCGCCGAACTGCATTTGCAGGGCAGCCCAAGGAATTTCCGTAGGTTTGCGCAGATAGGACAGGCGATAGGTCAGCCAGCAATAAATATCCAAGGCCAAAGGCGAGCGCTTAAGCGCCTTGAGCGCCCGCATATCCACCGGAACCGGGCTGTTTATCGCCTCTTCAAAAAACTTTTTACCTAGTTCGATAGTTGATTTCCACAGCGGCGCGTCATCGGGCGCTTTCGGGTTCCACCACAAATCCGCTTCTTCGACAACCCGGACGTTGACGATCCCGGTCCGGTCTTTTTCATCATAGATGCAGGTCACGGACGAGGCAAAAAGCCGGGTCATTTGGTCACGTAGCCGCGTAATGCTTCCCCACCGGCCCCCGGTAGGCG
>JAGQNO010000142.1 GCA_020428025.1 Candidatus Saccharimonadota bacterium
TTTTCCACCACCCCACGTATTGGTCGGGATTTCATGAGCTATCTCGTAGCACAAGATTATTGCAGGTGCCGGAAAAGAAAGCAACCCATCTGTAGGTCGATGGGTTGCTTGCGAGATAATTTTTTTCGGTTTCTTTGGGTCTTGGTTTTTTTCTGAAACAACGGCCTGCGAGAAGCCGTTGTTTGTAGATGCTTTTTGTTTTTGAGCACTTTTTTTATTCAGTGCTACAGATAATAATAGGGACTCCTATGCGAGTTGTCAACACCAAAATGCATGTGTTTTTTGTCACTATTTTTCAGGTCAAAGATGCGTCAAAAACCACACATCGTGCAAAGCAAAAGCGTATTGACAAAATGGCACCGATGTAGTAGTATTGAAGAGGCTCAGCCAAAACAAAAACTACAATTTAGCGCTCAAGTTACCCTACAGGTAGCGAGAGCGGTCAGTCAGTCGAAGGCGGTAAGCGCTACGTAATCTATATTTTGAGCGGATTTATCGCCTTTCGG
>JAGQNO010000014.1 GCA_020428025.1 Candidatus Saccharimonadota bacterium
TCAAAATAGGTTCGAGCGGAGTTGTAAAATTCTACCAATACAAAAGCCCCACTGCTATGGGGCTTTTGTATTGGTATGTCAGTAGCTACCACTGGAAATGCCGTTTTAAAGGTCCGGTATTTGCATTTACGTACACTTTTTGGTTTAATATTATAAAACGGGTGGAAATGGAGACACTATGCGCGTACTTAGATGGCTACTTTCAATCATGTTCGTAATCCTCCTGGTAATGGCGGCAATTTTTCTGTGGCGCCACTTCCACAAGACTGACGTAACGGTCAAAAAACCTACCGTCAGCATTTCTTCTAACAATAAAAAGCCAAGCACCCTACCGGGAGACTCAGGCAACAGCAGCAGTACCTCCACAAATAGTGGTAGCGTCGGCTCAAACAGTACATCTTCTAGTGCCAGCAGTGCAAGTAGTACTCCTACTGGCGGCACAAGCGCAACCGGCAGCACAGCAAATGCAAACACCGGCACAACGGCTTCAGCATCTAACGCAAACCTAACAGCAACCGGCCCAGAAGACACGCTATGGGTCTTTGCTGGCGCCACTGTTGTAGGTACCGTTGGCTACCAGGTAGTCATGCGTCGCCGCCAAAGCGCATAACAGACTCTGTTCAAAGCCGCTCTGTGGCGGTACACTAGAAACATGAAAAAGCTATCGCTTGAGAAAGCCCTGCCATGGATTTTGCTAATTGGCGGCAGTATTGGTTTAATTGCCGCTTTTGCGCTTACCTACGATAAAATTCAAGTCCTGCACAACCCAGATTATCAACCCTCTTGTAATATTAATCCCGTTTTAAGCTGCGGCTCTGTTATGAACAAGCCGCAAGCCAGTCTTATGGGCGTGCCTAACACAATTTTTGGTCTCATGGGCTTTAGCGTTTTAATAACGCTTGCCGTCCTGATGCTAACAAAAGTAAAATTACCCCGATTTATTTGGCGCGGAACTTGGGTAGGCCTGCTGGGCGGCATGCTGTTTGCTGGCTATCTGTTTTTCCAGGGCGTGTTTAGAATCGGTGCTATTTGTCCGTTCTGCTTCCTGATTTGGATAACCATGCCGCTCATGTTCTGGTACACCACCCTTTATAACCTGCGGCATGGCCACTTTAAGATTGCTGGCAAAGTGGGTGACTGGCTGCAGAAGCACCACCTAGATATCATCGCTTTTTGGTACCTTCTGTTTTTTGGCATTTTGCTGCAGCATTTTTGGTACTACTGGAAAACGCTTATTTAGAGTATGGCCAGGCTAAGGGTAGATTCAGTTATTGTCAGAATCCCTAAGTGGGTAGTGGTAGTCTATACTGCCTTAGCTATACTGCTGATTCCGTGGACGATTTATATGGGATGGACCCTACCAACGCACCATCTATCGGTCAACTGGGACATAAGCTGGACTGGGCTAGATATAGCCCTTATTATTGCCTTCTTACTAACCGGCCTTGCGGCTTACACAAAATCGCTCTGGATTGTTATTACCAGCACAACCGTTGGCTGTTTACTCCTAGTAGATGCCTGGTTTGATGTTATGACAGAGCATCAGAGTCCAGAATTTGCCCGCGCATTGTTAACAGGCGCGGCTGTAGAAATCCCACTAGCCTTGCTTAGCTATTACGTCGCAGCGCACGCCTTGCAGCGCGTTCAAAAGCACACCAAACTCAAACGCTAAATTTGCTTTTCTGACGACTGTTTAGTTTGTTTTTTTGGCTGCAATTGTGTTTGCCTGGAAGCAGCTTGTTGCATATTTTGAAGCATTTCTTCAATTGTCACGTGCAGCACCTTTCTTCTGTATATTTTAATTTGTAACTTTCCTAGAATACGACAAAGCAGAAGCAATTTCTGTAAGAAACTTTACATGGATGTTATTAAGCTTCTGGGAGTTGTTTTGGCCTGCTGTACTGCTTATATAGCAGCACTTTAGAAAGACTCTCTTGCAGCTTTTGAGCATGCTCATAACTCATGCCGACGCGTGCAATTGGCAGCGACTGACCATTTGGATTTTGCTGATTAAACTGCAGCGTTACCCCGGTTTGATTTGCGCTTAAATCTGCGCTGTCCGTGTAGAGCGTGCGTCCATCTATGCCCATAACAATCACCATTGTCTTTGGCAGCTCTAGAGGCTGGTCTAAATCTTCTTTTATCTCATAGCCGGCCATTTTCCATAAGCGATCTGCCTGGGCGTTGGTCATGTTAAAGTGGCTGCACAGCAAATCCATAATTTCTTCTGGCGGCCTAAGCGCACCGGTTTCTATGCCTTCCAACATTTTGGGGTCTATTTCTAAAGCACCGCTCATTTCCGCCAAGCTTTCTTGGTGTTTCTCTCGCAGCTCCTTAATTTTCTTGCCCAAACGGGCGTATGGTGCATTCCTCATGTCATTCTATGGTAGCGCGCTATACTATAAGTATGCAAATCTTTGATAACGTTTTACTGTCCGATTTTAGTACTATGCGCCTAGGCGGCCCGGCCGCGCACCTCTGTGAGGTCCACACCATCTTTGAACTACAAGAAGCCATGGCCTGGGCCACCGCCCGCAAGCTAGACATGATCGTTATTGGCGGCGGCAGTAACATTGTCTGGCAAGATTCCGGCTTCCCCGGTCTGGTGGTCGTTAATCATATTGAAGGCTACGACGTTTTTGAAGAAGACGACACCACTGTCTACATAACCGTAGGCGCCGGAGAAAACTGGGATTCTGTTGTGGAGCGCACCGTAGAAGCTGGCCTAACCGGCATTGAAGCATTAAGCTTAATTCCCGGCACAGCCGGCGCAACGCCTGTCCAGAATGTTGGCGCGTATGGGGAAGAAGTGTCGCAGACAATCAGTGTCGTGCAAGCCCTAGATCGCTCCAACGGCCTTATGGTCACCCTGCCCGCCGGCGACCTTGGCTTTAGCTACCGCAGTAGCATTTTTAAGACCGGCCCCCAGCGCGGCCGCTATATTATTACATCTGTAACTTTTAGGTTAACTCGCGGTAATCCATCGGCCCCTTATTACGGCGCCCTACAGTCCTACTTTACAGAACATGGGCTAACAGACATCACGCCAGCCGTCATGCGCGATGCCGTCATTGCCATCCGCTCCAGCAAGCTTCCGGACCCCGCCCTGGTAGCCAATAACGGCTCATTCTTTGCTAACCCCATTGTGCCGCTTGGTGTCCTAACGCAAATCCAGGCCGACTTTACTGATGGCCCAGTCCCCAACTGGCCAGTAGACAACGGTCACACCAAAATCCCTGCCGCCTGGCTGCTGGAGCACGCCGGCTTTAAAAATTACAAAGACCCAGAAACCGGCATGGCCACCTGGCCCGCCCAACCATTAGTTATGGTAAATGAGTCCGCAGCATCCACCGCTCAGCTACTTGCCTTTAAAGCTAAGCTAGTTGACGGAGTGCGCGCCAAATTTGGCATAACTTTGGAGCAGGAACCGGAGCTGCTACCCTAATACAGGCGGAAATCTTCGCGCATTATCTGTTTATATCTGGCGCGGTTCACAAATAAATCACCAGATAAATCTGCTCTAAAATTAACTGCCTTAAAATTGCGTACCGCCAACGTAAGTTTTTCTGGTAAGTCTTGTGGGGCAAAAAATTCCATGCCGCTGCACTTGTGTGGTTCTGTAATGGTAGGTTCACCCTGCCAACTAGTGGCAACAAAAATCACATTCACGTAGGAGAAATCTGTCTGATTTATACTGACATGAGCAATCTGCAAATCCTGCTGCCGCACCGTGAGCGACGTTTCTTCCCTCAGCTCGCGCACAGCAGCTTGCGCAAACGACTCACCCGGCTCTACGTGACCAGATGGAAAGTCCCAGTAGCCTGGCAGCCAGCCTGTGCCGGCGCGTTGATGCAGCAAGATGCGCCCCTGCTCATCCCGGACCACAATAAATACTGCCACATGGAAATTATGCTTTTTTGACATCGTCGCTCGGCAGGGGGAACTTAAGCGCAAACGCGCGGACTTCTTGGCGCAGCTCCTGTAGTTTGGCATCGTTGTCGCGGTTTTGGATGGCTGCTAGCATCCAATCGGCAATTTGCTGCATGTGGTCTGGGGTTAGGCCGCGGGTAGTTATGGCTGGCGTACCTAGCCTAATGCCGCTGGGTCTGAATGGCGGCAAGGGGTCGTCTGCCACGCTGTTTTTGTTTAGGTTTAGGCCGATTTTATCCAGCGCCTCCTCTGCTTGCTTGCCGTCTATGTCAAAGCTTTCCTTAACGTCGGCCAAGATTAAGTGGTTGGACGTGCCACCGCTAATCAGTACAAAGCCGCGCTTTTTGAGCTCATCCGCCAAGCGGCTGGCGTTGTCTAAAATTGCTTGGGCATATACCTTAAACGATGGCTGCAGCGCCTCTTCAAAAGCCACGGCCTTAGCGGCAATCGTGTGCATGTGCGGCCCGCCCTGGGTGCCGGGGAAAATGGCGCGATCAATGAGCGTGGGAATATTTTCTAAGGTTTTTTCTGGCGCACGCAGCGGCGTGCTGACGGTACCCTTAGACAAAATCAGGCCACCGCGCGGGCCGCGTAGCGTCTTATGCGTGGTAGTGGTAATGACATGGAAGCCATAGTCAAACGGGTTTTTGTGCACTCCCGCCACAATCAGGCCGGCAATGTGCGCCATATCTGCCATCAGTAGGGTGTCTGGTCCGGCGGCTTTGGCGGCTTCTGCAAATTTGGCGTAATCAAGCTCCCGTGGGTAGCCGCTAAAACCAGCTAAAATAATCTTGGGTCTGTGCTTGCGGGCCAGCTCTATCAGATTATCGTAATCAATTTCTCCAGTGGTTTTGTCTTTCATTTTATATGGCACAAAATTGTAAATATGCGCTGACCGCGTCATGGGATTGCCGTGGCTTAGGTGGCCACCGTGGCCTAAATCCATAGCAAGAACAGTGTCGCCTGGTTCTAGCCAAGCGTAGTAGACGGCCTCGTTGGCGGGCACGCCAGAGTGGGGCTGCACATTAGCGTGGTCCGCTTTAAATAGTTTTTTGGCACGTTCTATGGCTAGCAGTTCTAGGGGGTCCGTGCAGTCCTGTCCACCGTAGTAGCGCTTGCCTGGGTAGCCCTCTGAATATTTGTTGGTAAAAATGCTGCCTAATGCGTCCAAAACGTCGCGGCTGACATAGTTTTCCGATGGAATCAGCTCTAAGCCCTCGCGCTCACGCTGCTCCTCGTCCTTGATAAGCTGCTGAACTTGTTTGTCTACCATACCCTGTACCCTCCGTTAGTTTTAGTATAAACCGATTAGGGACAAGTAGGGTATATGATGGCGTATATTCTACTACAGCGGCAATGCTGCGACTACTTGTGCCTAACACCATACAGAGTATAATTATAGCCGTATGGAAACAACTAACTCTCAAATCGGCGAACTAATAGCTCAAATAAGGCAAGAACGGGGACTGACGCAGGCAGACTTTGCTAAGCGCTTAGGCACGTCACAATCGGCAGTTAACAGAATGGAGCACGGGCGGCAAAACCTAAGTCTAGAGACGCTGGGCCGCATTAGCGATGTGTTAAATAAGCAGCTCATCGCCGTAACGGGCGGCACGGTTAACCTAAAAATAGAGGGCGGCCATGAACTACGCGGAGAAATTACACTTAAAACCAGCAAAAACGCGGCCGTGGGCCTCTTGTGTGCTAGCCTGATCAACCGCGGTACCACGACTTTTAAAAACTTTCCGCGCATAGAGGAGGTCTTCCGCATTATAGAGGTGCTGGAAAGCATTGGCGTGCAGGCACGCTGGCTGCCCGGCAACGATCTTGAGCTGAAGCGTCCAGAAGAACTGCGCTTAGACAAGATGGATAAAGTTGCTGCCCGCAAAACTCGCACGGTTATTATGATGATTGGCGCGCTGATGCATGACCACGAATCGTTTAAGATTCCGTATGCTGGCGGCTGTAATCTGGGGCGTCGCACGGTTGCACCGCATCTGTACGGTCTAGAGGAATTTGGCGTCAATATTCATGCCACACACGGCAATTACAATGTGTCCGTCAATAAAAAAGTGCCACAGCGTGTGGTGCTCTATGAATCGGGCGACACTGTCACGGAAAATATTCTCATGGCCGCCGCCCGCATGGACGGAGAAACAGTTATCCAATTTGCCAGCGGTAATTATATGGTGCAAGAAGTCGGCTTTTTCTTGCAAAAATTGGGCGTCCAAATTGAGGGCTTAGGCACCGCAACTATACGTATTCGCGGCCTATCCGGCACGGTCAAAAAGAACGTTGTCTACGCTCCTTCAGAAGATCCAATTGAAGCAATGTTTTTTGTTTCTACCGCCGTTACGACCAATTCAAAAATTACCGTGCGCCGCGTACCCATAGACTTCATGGCCCGCGAAATGCTAGTGCTCAAACATATGGGCCTCCAGTACGATGAATCGCCCCGTTACAAAGCCCTCAACGGCCAAACGGATTTAGTGGACCTAACCATCCACAAGCACGACGGCAAGCTCCGCGCCCCACAAGAAAAAATCCACGCTAACGTGTACCCTGGCCTCAATCAAGATAACCTGCCCTACTTTGTGCCGATTGCCGCTGTTGCCAAAGGCCGCACGTTGGTGCACGACTGGACGTATGAGAACCGCGCCATCTACTACACAGAATTGACCAAAATTGGCGCCAATGTAGAGCTGGCCGATCCGCACCGCGTCTACGTAACTGGCCCCACTAAGTGGAGCCGCGCGGACCTAGCTTGTCCGCCCGCGCTGCGCCCAGCCTCATTGCTGCTTATTGGCATGTTGGCTGCCGAAGGTGTAAGTACCCTGCGCAACATCTACACGATTCAGCGCGGCTACGAAGACCTCGCCGAGCGGCTGAACTCGCTTGGCGCGCGCGTCACAGTTATGCACGGAATCTAATTTATTTTGGATTGGCTGAACGCTGCGCTACTGCCTGCGTCATGTGCTTGGAGTAAACTCCTGCGCGCATTCCTTGTCATTGGCTTGAATCGGTCGGTAATACCAACTAAAATACCCCTCACGTGAGGGGTATTTTAGTTGGTGCCCCGGATTGGATTCGAACCAATGACCTTAGGCTTAGAAGTCCTCTGCTCTATCCAGCTGAGCTACCAGGGCACAGGCACCACACTCGTGGCAGAGCTGGATAGACCAGAATCTGCTCATTTCTTCAACCGGCTTTGCCTTGGCCAGCTGAGCTACCAGGGCAACGTATGGTGCGGGTGCGGAGAATCGAACTCCGATCTTAAGTTTGGAAAACTTACATACTAACCGCTGTACTACACCCGCGCGTTATACATTATACTAAAGTCATGCAGTTAACCCTAGTCACCGGCAACAAACATAAGGCCGAAGAATGGCGCCGCATGATGCCTGCGGATTTTAAGCTAACCAGCCACGCGGTGGACCTAGATGAACTACAGTCGCTTGATGCCGATGCGGTCATAGAGCACAAAGTGCGCCAAGCCTATGCCCAGCTGGGCGTTCCGGTAGTTGTAGAGGATGTCATGTCTGGCCTAGATGAGCTCAAGGGCCTGCCTGGCCCGTTTATTAAATTTTTTGTGGACCAACTGGGGCCGGATGCGCTCCATAAAATGCATAAAGGCTCCAACAAAGCCACCGCAACTTGCACTATTGGCTACTTTGATGGCTCGCACCTAATTATTGCTCGCGGCGTAGTGCATGGCCAAGCCGTGGAGCCACGGGGAGACACTCGCTTTGGCTTTGATTGCAGTTTTCTGCCTGATGGCCAAGACCAAACGTTTGGCCAAATGCCTCGCGGACTCAAAGACAAAGTCAGTCACCGCGCTCTGGCCATACAAGATTTGGTGCATCAGCTCCGAGCCTTGTAAAAATTGGCGCAAAGCGCTATAATTACCTCTGTTCTTTTAGTTTTTGGCGGATGTAGCTCAGTTGGACAGCCTTGAGCAATATGAAAAATTATTAGCTCTAAACAACTGAGCGCACCGCTTATTTTACAATCAAACTTGGCGGATGTAGCTCAGTTGGTTAGAGCGTCTGTTTGTGGCACAGAAGGCCGTGGGTTCAAGCCCCATCATTCGCCCCACATTAAAAAGGTCAACCCCCGGGTTGGTCTTTTTAATTGGCCTGGAGCAGCGTCGTTTATAAGGTGTTATAATACAAAAAGAAAGAGGAGCAAACATGAAAAAAGTCTGGCGCGCCGCATGGCGCTATAAATGGTTAAGTGTGGCCCTGCTGGCTGCAATTATTGGGTTGGCGTTGCAGCTCAGCGGCTTTAAAACAGAAGCCAAGTGGCTCCTAGGTACCGTATCTTTGGCGGCTGCGGTGCCGCTTGTCTGGGACATGATTACTAACCTGCGTCACGGCAAATACGGCATTGATATTTTGGCCGCTACAGCTATTGTTACGTCTGTGGTTTTGGGTGAAGTCTGGGCGGCAATCGTGCTGGTTATTATGCTGACTGGCGGCGAAAGCCTGGAGGCGTATGCGGAACGTCGGGCGCATGCAGAATTAGATTCACTCTTAAAACGAGCGCCGCAAATTGCGCACGTTATTAGGTCCCGCAAAACAGTGGATGTTAAAGCATCGGACGTGCATCCGGGCGATAAAATTATTGTGAAGCCCGGAGAAATCGTGCCAGTGGACGCAGAAATTCTAGAAGGCCTGAGCACCTTTGATGAATCAAATTTAACAGGGGAAAGTCTGCCTGTTGAGCGTAGTCTTGGCCAGCAAATTTTGAGTGGTTCAATTAATCAAGATGCCGTTGTTACCGCCAAGGCGCTGCATGGCGCGGCAGACAGTCAGTACCAGCAGATTGTGGCATTGGTAAAATCCGCCGCTGCCAGCAGAGCACCCTTTGTGCGCATGGCGGACGCCTACAGTATTCCGTTTACCATCGCAGCCTTTGCCATTGCCGGGGCCGCCTGGTTTGTTAGTGGCGATGCCCACAGATTCCTAGAAGTATTAGTAGTTGCAACACCCTGCCCACTGCTCTTAGCAGCGCCCATTGCGCTGGTGTCTGGCATGGCCCGCGCCAGTAAGTACGGCATTATTGTAAAGACTGGGTCGGCCTTAGAAAAATTGGCCAAAGTACAAACCATGGCCTTTGACAAAACCGGTACGTTAACCCGCGGCGAACTATCTGTAGCAAGCATAAAAACCTTTGGCAAAGCCACCCAGGCCGATGTCTTAAGCCTGGCCGCCGCGCTAGAAAAAAGCAGCAACCATGTAGTTGCCGCAGCCGTTGTACAGGCGGCTGATAAGCGTGGCTTAAAAGCACCCCGCGCCAAGCACGTTAAAGAGGTGCCGGGGCACGGCTTGGTATCACAAATTGGCGGCATGGAAGTATTGGCAGGTAACTTAGCGCTCATGAAAAAATACAATGTTACGATGCCCAAACACTCCGTAAGCGGTACAGCCATCTACGTAGCCCAGGGTGGCAATCTGCAGGGCATTATTAGTCTGGCAGATTCCCTTCGCCCAGAAACCAAAGACACGCTTGGCCGCTTGCGCAAGCTAGGTATTGGCAAAACACTGCTCATAACTGGCGATAGCCCAGAGGCCGCCCGCCCCATTGCCAAAGAGCTGCGCATCTCTGACCTATACGCCCAAGCCCTGCCCGGCGAGAAATTGCAGATTCTAGAAGGACTCACGCAGCGGCCAGTGGCTTTTGTGGGCGACGGCGTAAACGATGCGCCTAGCTTAACCGCCGCAGACGTTGGCATTGCTATTGGCGCCCGCGGGGCCACCGCGGCATCAGAATCGGCAGACCTAGTCATCATGCCTAACGACATTAGCCGCGTGGCGGATGCTGTGCAAATCGCCCAGCGCACCTTTAGTATTGCTCGGCAAAGCATCCTGGTAGGCATTGGCCTAAGCCTGACGTTAATGGTTGTCTTTTCTACCGGCCGCTTTACCGCGCTGATGGGCGCGGTGGTCCAGGAAGTGGTAGACGTGGTGGTAATTTTTAACGCCCTGCGCGCGCACAATTCTAGATTCTAGACTGCAAAACTGTGGCAACTAACAACGGGACAAACAAGTTGTCTAGGCCGTAGATTGCTATATTTTCTAGTAGGGTAGAGACCAGCGCAATTGCCAAGACGTGCCCCAGGCCAATCGGCCCTACAATCAAGGAGTATGCCGCAAGGAGCGCTACGGATATACAGAAAAACGTCAGTGATCCGGCCACACTTTTGGCATGACCCCAAACCTTGTATTGGTTTTTCCGGCCGTATGCTACCCCAACAACTGCCGCCAACCCATCGGCTAGGGCCATATGCAGCATGGCCACCGCAAACATCCACTTATTGTGCGTAATGAGTGGCGCAAGTCCCACGGCTGCACCAAAACATAATTCACCGTACGTAGGCCGCTGCACGCTATGGATAGCTCTAAAGATGCCCAGATACTGGCTGGCGGTTACGCCTAAAATAAAGCCAATGCCCAGCAGCTGAATTTGCCACCAGTCCAGCAGCCACGGCCACGAAGCAACAAAGCAGCCCACAAGAATGTGGACTGCTTTGCGACTAAATTCAGAACTCTGTCTATGGCGTTGCCAGTAAAGTTCGTTCCCTAAAAGGAGCACTGCAACTGCAAGCATTACACCTAGTAAAGCCATGTGCTAGTAGTAGTACCCTGCTACATCGACAATCACGTCTGTAGCACCACCCATGTTGTAGATGTTAAAGCTCTTGTTTCCGTCAACGGCAGTCATGAGTTGGTTGGTCATGATACCACTGCTCTGTGTGAAGTTAATGTTGGATGTTTCCGGTCTAGTAGCGCCTCCCGGGTAAACAGTCAGGTACCCAGCACCTGTACTGCTCACAACAGTCAAGTTGGCAATGATTCCCTTTGCACCAATTGGGGCATCGCCCGGCAGCTTAACATTAAGCGTCGACCCTGAAGCAAGCGTCTTGCCGGCATATGGCATACCGGAGCTGGCGCGAGTATCCATGAGCCGGTAGGGGTTAACGCCCGCGTAGGAGAAGCCGCTATTCGTTTGAGCGCCCATGATGTCAACAACCACTTCTATTGGCTTAGAGCCCCCGTTGTAGATGCTAAATGGCACTGCGCCAGAAGTAGAAGATGTTCCGATTTTTGTTGTTACCATCTTGGCCATAACATCACCAGTTTTGTAATTTAAGCTGGAGGTAGTTGGCAAGGACGTACCAGTTGGGTAAATTGTAAGATATCCGTCACTGGTTGGCGACACGACTGTCACGTTAAGATCTTCGCTGCTGGCACCAGAAACACCTGGCCCTGTGTAATTCAGCGTGCCACCAGCTGGGATGGTAACTCCGCCAAGCTTGGTCCTAGTGTCAATAATACGCTTTGGAAGCCCGGAGAATGTTGTGTACTTACCATCTTTGCCGTAGTAGCCAACTACATCAACCACGACATTGACAGACCCGTAACCATTCCTAATGCTGACCTTGCCGCCCGTGCCAAGCGTCGTAACCGTCTGAACGTTCCTAACTTGCCCTACGGCAAGGTTAAGGGTTGATGTTTGCGGCACAGCCTGTCCGGTTGGATAGGCCGTAAGATAGGTTGCAGCCGTTGGTTGCACGCCGACAATATTAAGCGTAACTGCCGTGGCGTCTGCAGGGATACCGGCCTGACCGGTGACTTGGACGTCTAGAACTCCACCTGCAGTTAAGGTTTTACCTGCATATGGCGCACCGGAGTTTTGCCTTGTATCCGCTAAGCGAGCTGGGTTGATAGCCGTGTACGTATAGGTGGTAGAGGGGTTAGGGCTAGCAACCGGCTCAGGATTAACGAATGCAGCGGTCGAAGCAACAAACGGGAGAAATGTCGGGCAAAGCGTCGTTCCGCCAAATAGAAGCGTAGGGGACGTATCGCTTATGCCCATCTTGAAGAGTTTACATGATGTGTTGTTGAAGTTGTATTGACGGTAGTAAAACCCGGAAAGGTCTGGCGTCCAATATGGACCGTCCATACCCTGCGTGAGGGGGTCGTACGTTGCCAGAGCTGTGAGGCCGCTGCCGTCTGCATTCATTCTGTAAATTTTCCCATCAACTCTCATAACTACCTGCAGGCCGCTGTAGCTACTTATCAAACCTCTGATAACGGGCGCTTCACTGATTTGGTTCTGCTTTGAACAAACCATGTCGCTATTTGACGTCACAATTGAGAAGCTACAAATGCCCACCATGCCACCAGAAGTAGCAGGGGTAGGGCTACTCGCCGTGATTCCGACAATAACCTTATCGCCCTTACCTGTCAGTGTATACGATCTATTGTAAATACTCTGGGAATCATTGCGGCCGGGAAGCGTACGGACTTTTTGAAGATTCGAGCCATCTGGACGTATGGTCCAAAATTCGTCCCGATAGTCCTCATACGCTCCATAAACTGATGCAACTCTGGTATGATGAATGAGAACTATGTACGCATCATTCGGCGCGACACCCACGATACCCCAGGAATTATTTGCTTCATCTTGGCTTGCGTAGGTTTCTGAGCCAGAAAGGTTTGCAATTTTAACAAATTGAGATGGAATCAGATTGCCCCTGCTATCTTTTGTATTAACCATGTAGCTTACAAGGTCACGGCCGCTACCGTTAAGAGGCGTCCCGACGCTGTAGTTTTTATTAGAAGTAACCCGACTCGCAGCATATACGGGCTGGTGTTCTGTGAGGAACTGGTAAGCACATGTTTTATTGGCAGCGCAAAAATCAGTATAGGTACTCACACTACCAGAAGAAAAGCTCTGGGTTTGATTTGATACCGTGAGGCTAGGTGGAACAAAATGACGGTATGTCGACCAAGACAATCCCAATTCGCCAAGCGCACTTGCGTTTATTACGGAGGGGCTGGGGTTCATCTTTTTGGAAACAAAGTTGTATGTGCAAAGGTTTCCGCCGCAAGCTAGTGGGAAGCCTCCTCCTCCATTACTGATAGTAGCAAAGGCTATGCTGGATGAATCGGGAGACCAGTCAAAATTAAGCCCAATATTTCTAGTAGGGTTAGAGATGCCTAGTATATCCGTTGTATCCATAAGCGTACCGTCCTGAGACCAACGAACAATCTTTGCAGGTGAAGTGGGGTCATTTCCAGTAAATGGTTTAATTGTCACGATTTGGCTGCCGTCTGGTGACAATTGGTAGTATGGCATGAAACCCAGTCCGCCTGCCACAGCGCCAAGTTTTGTACAAGTGCTTGTGTCGTCTGCCAGCTTATATGAACATACTTCATCAGCTGACTTTCCATACAAAGTAACAACTAAACTACTGGCGTCTTTAAACCCTACTACGCTCGCTGCGTCCTTAAGAAGTTGAGGATTGGCCCCATCAGCACCCACAACAGCAACTCCAAATGTATTTGTAGGAGTCGTCACGTATAGCGATAGCTTACTGTTTGTAGTATCAAACACGACACTATTTGGCCGGTTGTCCTTTATCGGCACTCCTATAGAACTTGGCAGAGTAAATTCA
>JAGQNO010000015.1 GCA_020428025.1 Candidatus Saccharimonadota bacterium
TGCTAAATCTAGCGTATCTATGATGCCGCGGACGGATGTGTTGATTAGTTTATCTTTAAAAGCATACAGCTCTTCTTCCGGAACTGTGGCTGTGCCAAAAGTTTCTATGGTTTGCATCAGCGGCGTAGCCACGCCAATTACGTAAGCCAGGCCAACTTCACATTTAGTCGCCAGGCCAGCGGCTACAATGTTTTTAGCGATGTAGCGTGCAGCATAGGCGCCAGAGCGGTCCACTTTAGACGGATCTTTGCCGCTAAAGGCGCCGCCGCCCACGCGGGCGTAGCCGCCGTACGTGTCTACTACAATTTTGCGGCCGGTTAGGCCGGCATCTGATTCCGGACCGGGGATATGCCATAAGCCGGTGCCGTTAACCGTTATGTTTTCATCTGTTGGCAGGGCAAGTTTATACTGCGCCAGTACTGGCTTAAATACGTGCTCTATAACATCCTGACGCACCTGCTCTGCGCTAGTATCTTCTGAGTGCGCCACGGCGGCCACTAGTTTTTCTACGGCCACCGGTTTGTCGTCTTCGTAGCGGACGGTTACTTGGGCTTTGCCGTCCGGGCGCAGCCAGGTAAGCTCCCCGTTCTGACGGACTTCATCAATCTTGCGAGTTAGCGCGTGCGCTAAAGCAATTGGTAGCGGCATCAGCTCTGGGGTTTCTGTGCAGGCGTAGCCAAACATCATACCTTGGTCTCCGGCGCCGTCTTGGTCAACACCCATGGCGATTTCCGGCGACTGTTGGTGCAGGAAGTTGGTAAAGTTTGACTGGTCGCTAAAGCCCCAATCACGATTAGTGTAGCCCAGCTCCGCAATTTTGCCGCGGACAATCTGTTCTAAGTCAACCTTGGCAGTGGTTTTGATTTCTCCAAACAGGCTAACCTGGTTAGCGCCAGAAACGGTTTCTATGCCGGTACGGGCGTGCGGGTCCTGGGTTAAGATGGCGTCTAAAATCGCATCAGAAACAGCATCGGCGATTTTATCCGGGTGTCCGGCGCAAACTGATTCGCTGGTAAATAATTTAACTTGGGGCATTAAAAAATCCTTTCTTTGCCGCGCGACTAGAAAGGATGCATAATACATATCTTTCCGCCCGGAGCGGCCTAGATGTAGCACCTTACACTTTGTCAGCGCAGGTTGCTGGCGGGTCATAGAGCTAGTTCTCTCTCCGCACTCTTGATAGGTTAATTGTTAATGCTTTGTATTATACCACGTCGTAATTTTTGAGCCGCTTTTTATCATGATGTGCTTGCAACTTCAGAAGTTGGTCATAAATACCGCCGCTGACTGCCAGCTTTTCTGGCGAACCAACCTCATCCACTTGCCCATTTTTGAGCGTAATAATTTGGTCTGCCGACTGAATGGTGCTTAGGCGGTGGGCAATAATAAGCGTGGTGCGACCTTTCATGAGCCGCTCCAGGGCCTGCTGCACCTGGCGCTCGCTCTTGGTGTCTAGACTACTGGTTGCCTCATCTAAAATCAGAATAGGTGCGTCCTTTAGGAGCGCCCGGGCAATGGCTATGCGCTGCTTTTGGCCGCCGCTCAGCTTGAGGCCCCGCTCGCCAATTGGCGTATCGTACCCTTTATTAAACTTGGCGATAAATTCATGGGCGTTGGCGGCTTTGGCGGCCTTTTCTACCTCTGTTAAGCTGGCGCCCGGTTTGCCATAGGCAATGTTTTCCCTGACTGTTCCGCTAAACAATGCCGGCTCTTGAAACACTACAGAGCTGGCGGCACGTAATGAACCGTGGCTGACATTTGCTATATCTTGTCCATCTATTTTAATCTGGCCGCCAACGGGCTCATAAAGGCCCAACAATAATGACGTAATAGTGGTCTTGCCCTGACCACTTTCGCCCACGAGCGCGACAACTTTTCCGGCCGGCAGGCTGAAAGTTAAATCTTTAAGAACGGGCGTATCGTCGTAGCTAAACGTTACACCTTCAAAGTTAATCTGTCCGCTGGAGACTGCAAGTGGGCCGCGTTTGTCCACTTCTGTTGGCTGGTCCAAAACGGCAAAATAATCGCGCGTGTTGGCTACGGCGCGCTGCGACATATCGATAATAAAACTAATACTAAATATGGGCATACGAATAGCCGCCGCGTATTGCATTAATAGAATTGTTACGCCCAAAGAGTAGTGGCCGTGTGCCGCGGCAATAAACAGGTAGGCGTAAACCCCCAAGAAAATGACGTTTAGTACCAAACGACGCAAGACGTCTTGCTTATGCCAGAGCTTGCTTTGCGGTTGGGTGGTTTTTACGGCTCGACCGTATTGTTTCTTAAAAAAATCTAGCTCGCGCGTCTGGCGGCCAAAACTTTTAACAACCCTAATCTGACTAATCGCTTCTGCAAAGCGGCCATTAGCAATATCCACATCTTGGTTGATTTGCTTCTGATACTCTTGCCACTTGGCGCTGGTGCGCGTAGTTAGCCAAATAAAAATCGGGTATAGCATGGCCAGCATGATGCCCACTTGCCAAGAGTACCAAAATACAATCGCGAGCGACAAAATGGTGCTAAAGATAAACTGCAAAAAGTTATTACTAAAGGCCTGCGCAAAGCTGGTGATCTGGCTGATGCTGCGATTGAGCTGGCTAATAATTTTGCCTGTCTGTTCCTGATCGTAATATCTTTGTGGCAGTTTTAGCAAATGCTGGTAGTACTGCTGGCTTAAACTTTTTTGCAAACGTGCTTGGAGTTGATCACCGATATAACCGCCTATGTTGCTGGCAAACGTAGCCGCTACATCCGCCAAAAATATGCCAATAACACACCAAACGACAATCTTAATGTTTGCCCCCTTATGGCTAGTAATTAAAGTCAGCTGATCAACAATAATTTTGGTCAAAAGCGGCATTACCTGGTTGGCTGCGGCAACAAAAATGCTAAAAATGCTAACACCCGCGTACAGCGGCCACAGGTCTTTTGTGACTTTACCAATCCGAAGCAATGACTTCATAGACTTTTATTATACGCTCATATCTGTTAAAATAGCTACTTATGACGGATAAAAAACGTGTTGGCCGTACTAGAATTGCCATGGAATTAAATGACCTTGACGCCACGCGCTCAACAGGTGGGGTGGTCGATGCCGAACATTATAATGAATTACAAAATAAGTTTTGCGACTGGCCCATCGTAAGATGGTCGTCTCACTACGAAGGCCAGCACCGTGCTCCACAGAACTCAGAGCTGGCAATCATAAGAGATGCTCTGTCAAACGTGCGACATCTACCAAATTTTGGCCGCGCGGTTTCAGCCAACCATTAATTACCCCAGTACTCCCAGTGCCACGGCTCTGGCTGTGCTGTTCCTTGAGCGACGCCGGCGGGATGCACAAAACAGTATTTAATCGCATTTTCTTTGAGCCACTGATAACGTTCTGAGCCAAATTCGCCTATGCCACCAAGGTCAACTGCCATACCCCAACCATGTTTGGAATGTCCGGGCGTTGCCGCAAAACTCGGCCGCCCCTTATTTATTGCATCCTGTTTTGTCCTCTTTTGCTCGTCAAAAGTGCGATAGGAATCATTAATAATCAGATGTTCACCAAAACGCTCATAATATGCCTGATCCAATTTCTTAAATGCTTCTGCGGCCGGCTTAACAAGCTTAGCTTCACCGCCAGAAATTGATTGTTGTTCTTTACCGATTGTTACGAGCAAATCTTCTGGGAGCTTACCGTTGCCATAACCCTTTTCTTTAAACTTATCTTCTAACGGGGTTCGGGGGAAGTTGGGGTCACTGTCCGTCCTTGCCTCGGACCCGTCAAAGGCATCGCTTGCTTGCATGCGGCTTGAGTAGTCCTCGCCGTCTTTTGATTGTTCGGGAGTGGGAGCGGAGGTTGGAGCTGGAATTGGTGCTGATACCGTCATCTTCATAAGCGCTTGGAACATGAGCCAAGCACCTGGTTCTTTATTTGCCTTTCCGAGCGGCCCACCATCTGTTAGAATCTGCCCCCAAGCCGGATTGAGTTCACTCTTCCGAGCGTCATCAGCCCGGTTCATTACATATGGAGAACCTTCAAATCCTTGCGTATCTCTATCGTATCCTAAACGTTCAGCCTGATCAAAATATGCTTTTGCCTTTCCGTTGTATGCAAAGAAAATATCCTTTATTAGGTTTTCATTACCGGTCGCAATAGAGCCATTATCTGTATTGTACTGAGAAAGCTTGGCCTGCTTTAGAACATAATTATTTGCTGTGATTCGGGCCTGTTCAAGTTCTTGTTCAAAAGTAAATGGTCCGTTGCCGTAATTCTTGCCGAAATGCTGGAAAATACCTTGTCCGTTACGTGCAGAATCTCCCCCGCCGGTTTCTCTAATATGGAGGGTGGCCATTATTTGCCAAGGCACTCCGGTCTCGTCTTGAATTTGTTTGTAGAGAGGCATATGGTCCATGACCCGTTCAATGTACTCTTTTTTCAAAATAGTGCCAGGATCAAGTTCTGGGTTAAGTTCTCCGCCGTTCTCAGGTGAATTGGGCGCCGCTTCCGTACCCCCTTTCACTTCTCCAGCGGCGACTGCAGCCGCAATTTCTGCCGCAACCGCATCTCGGTTGATGCCAGAAAGTTCTGCCGTTGCCAATAGCGCGAAAAGTATTTTTTGTTGATTTTCATCAAGTCCTTTTAGATTGCCAAGGGCTTCTGTATTGAGTAATGCTTGCGCTTCAGCACTATGGGTGGCTAAGATTTTCTCATAACCTGTGCCTGTTCCAGCAAGAATTATTGCGACTTCATCAGCCGATAGGGTAGTTAATGTAGCAGGGTCTTTAAGGGCATCCTTAAGTTTTGCAATTGCACTGAAGCCGCTGCCTAGTTCTGCATCGCTGAGTTTTGTTTTATTTTCCTCAATATTATTTGCATACGTATCAACTACCTCTGTGAGTTTTTGGGCAAGCGGCTTATTGACTGTATCTAGACTAGAGCCAACTGCTTCTGCAGCTGCACTTTGCTCTACGGCAGCACCAATACCAAATTGTTTTGCCAATTGGGCAATCCGGTCATCACGAGTTTTTGGCGCTGCTGGCTTAACAATGCCTTCTATTTCTGCATTTGCAGGGTCGACTGCAGTGTCTACTTTCTCTGCATCCACTAAAATGTCATTGCTGACTACAGTTGGCACCATATTTATGGTAACTTTTGGCGTCATGCCGGCCGCAAGATAAGAAGGGAGATTGCCCTGCAGTGCGGGCGCGGCTATAGCCACTGTTGTAATATGATTTCCGGTCGTTAATGATGATACGCCAGATACGGCCGCCGGCATGCTTGCGGCATAGTCAGGAATTTTTGCCGCTGCGGCAGTTGGCACCAGAATTGAGCCGGCAAGCGTGGCAGTTACAACTTTTGTAGGCGATACCTTTGCAGCGCCTTCCGTAACTGATTGAATTATTTTGCTGGCATTAACTTTTGCCCAGTTATGGTCAACTGGCGTGGCACGATTCCTAATATCGCGCAGTGAAGCGGAGACCGGTTCATTGGTGCGCGGGTCTTTTTCTTTAGCAAAGAAGCCGCCGCCAAGGCGCTCAATTGAACCGGCTATTTCCCAGTCGCCAAGTTCTTCTGCGCGCGCCTGAAACGACATAAGTACATGTGTTTTGTAACCGCTTTGTTCCAGCAGGCCAATAGGCGTTTTAAACCGCCTTGCGCTCCCATCATCTCCGGTTTTGGAGCACAGCTGTGCGTACACATATCCGCGACGCTCCGTTATTTGCGGAGAGCTGCCGGGTACTCTTGCCACGCTAAACTTCAGCCAATCGTTTAGTAACTCTATTGCATAATTGTTGCTGACAGGAAGTTGCTGCACAAAACGCCGCTCTTCTGCGGTGAGCATGAATTTATCGGCATGGCAGACTTTATCCAGGGCGCGCAGAATGCCCTCGTGGCAGGCTTCTTGGGCAGAAAGTTCAACTTGCTTATCCCAGTTTAACTCAAATCTATTAAAAAATCGTGTTTCTGAACCAAACTTAGCGTCAAGCTGCCGCTTCATGTCCTCTTTGACTTGCATGTGGTTCCATTTGAGCATAGTGACAGATTCAGTCAGCGCCGGTCCCCAAGTTGCACCACTGCCGCTGGGGATTACCAGTCTATCGTGGGGCTCACAGGCAATACAGCTTGCCGTGGCATCAAAGAAGTTTCGCTTGCCGCCATCAAGGATGTTTCTGAACAAAAACGCATCGCTCTCGCCCATGGGCAATGTAGAAAATAGATAGTCTTCTTCATGTATGAGCATTTCGCGGGTCTGAGCGGGTTGGCGTGTTTCTGGTGCTACGGCTGTCATAATCTTATCCTTATCTTATCCTTACTTCTCTTGTCTAGGGCCAAGTATTGATGCCCCGGCCATAAGAGCGGCCACTTTTAGCTTCTCAAAGCGGTTTGGCTTTCTTTGCAGGTTAGACAGCTGCTTCTTTGCTTCCATTGGACTAACCCCGCCGTTAACTGGAAGTGGGACTTGCTGCTCTTCTTCTGGCATTACCGTTGCTTGGATTGTCTTAGGTTCTGGGCTAGCTGGGGCTGGCGCAATCATGTAAGTCTTAACAATTTTTTCATAATCTTGTTGAAGATTCTTAAAGGCCCCCCGTATTGCAATGCTAGCTGATTTACTTGCCCGTTCAGCCGCAGCAGCTTCGTCTAGGACAGCTTGGGTTTCCTCAGTTTCTCCTCGTAGGAATGTTTTTTGCCTGGTTAAACCATCTGCACCATCTTTAACGACAGACAGCTGCTGAGTAAGTCCTTCTATGGCGACAATAGTTTCCTCTACGCGCTGCTTGGCTGCTTCATACATCCCAAGGTTTTCTGGCGAGAGCGTAGCTGTGGAGGGCTGCTCAAATTTCCGGGTCTGAGTAGAAAGAAGTGAAGCATCAATTTGGTAGCAAAGCCCAGACTCATATTGAACCATCATTTCGGCATTTATTTCTTCCTGGGTTGGCGTTTCATTGGTGGCATGGAAAAGCCGAGCTTTTTCGTTCTCCACGTGTTGAGCTTCTGCAATAAGTAGCAGCTCGCCTATAACTCTTTCTGCACTAAACATGACTGCTTTTCTCTCACCAATTGCATCATTTACTTTGCTCGCTTCAATCTCTACTCTGGCTACTTCGACGGCGTTGTCCCTTAGCTGATTTTTTAGGTTTTGCCAATATTGCCTATCTTTGCTCAATTGCTGATTACGAGTGTCGTCGTTCATGGCCTGCGTAAGTGCCTCGTCGCTTCTAACCAGCGCCATTTCAATATAGTGATCCATGGCTGCATAGAATTTACTGAGGTTGTCTTTATGCACTTCTTGCAGCAGATCATAGTCACCTGCCACAGACTCAGCGTTGGCTAGTAATTCATTCATTCGCTTGAGACTGGCATTAAATAGTGCTGCCGACTCTTTAACTGCTTCATCTGACAGTTTTGGCGCATGAATATCGCCTGATTTTTCAAACATGAGTCGCCGCTTTGCCAGCATGTCACTACGCTCGGGAGAGTACTCTGCTGGACGAGGCCGAATATTTGCGTCCTCAAGACCTTTAATTGCCTTGCCTAGACCTGCAATAGGAGCATCCACAAAACACCCGTCTTCATTGTAGTCATCCTGCTCTTCGATGGCTGCCCGATTAATTGCGGCAATAGCTGTCTTAAGATTGTCCAAGAATGCCCGGAGCTGCGGATAGTCTTCTTCCTCAAACACTTTTTTTATTGTCTCTAGCTTCTCAATCTCGTACTCAACACTTAAAATATTTTGCATGATTTGAGCCGAGTGCTCAGCAACGGCCTTAATGTCCTGCCGCAGTAGCGCAGTTTGCTCATCTAGTTCGCGAATGGCGTCGTAGCTTTTATCAAACTCTGCGCGATCTTCATCACTCATATGCTCACGCAGTTGCTCTCTATTAACAAAATCGGTTGGGTCAGCACCTTCCGGCGCTTGATCTTGAGCAAGCCGGTAGGCCGGCGTTGCTTTGCGGCGAATATCCGTAACTGTTGCACTGTGGCGACTGCGATCTTCATCCAGCTGGCTGCACTCTTCTTCCAGCCCGCGTTTTGCTGACTCTGATTGCTTGTAGTCTTCTTCAAGGCCAACGGCCACTGCCCGCTCTCTTACAATGTCTTGGCCAAGGTAGTGAGCTGTTAGGGTTGTAGCGTCTAGAGCAATCATAAGATCCCTAGCAACCTCTAGGCCTCTTGCGAGTAGTACGGCTTTGTGTTTTATGGACGCAACGTGCCGCTCTTGAGTTGTTGTAACTTTTTCCGCTAGCTTTTTGTAATCATCTGCAAAAAGCACCTTTTGATCACGCATGCAATCGGCAAATGCAATAATATCACTCGAAAGTTTAATGTTGTCCTCTACGTCAGCCGTGGCTCCCTATGGCACAAAACGAGCCGCAATTACTGCTTCTCTTGGGATAATTTTTTCTAGCGTTTGCTCTGGGAGCAAAACGTATTCTTGAGCGGACATTTAATTTCTCCCCATATTATTATCAATGACGCTCTTCATTGGGCCACATTTGGCTGTGGTGTTGGATAAGCGGGCATCTTTTAGCTCCTGAGCCATAGCACCATCTTTGGTGCTGCGATAAGTGGTACCCGGCATAGTAAATCCGGTCTGGCTGTTGCCCCAGTCAATTGTCACATCTTGGCCAGTTTGGGCTTTGGCCTGTTCTTTAATAAGGCGCTCAAGTGCGGTCTTGGTAGCTGCGACAAGATCAAGTGTGCAGCTGCCATCGGGACCAAATGCCGCGTTCAGCGATTCCTGCTTGATTGCCGTCATGATGCTAACATTCTGCTGACCGTTTGGGTGGAGCACGCCGTTCAGTCTATCTACTTCATCGGCCGGAAATGGCAAAGGACCCTCAGGCTTAACGAGGGTGATATTTTCAACCCCTCGCTTAAAGTTTTCCCCATCAATTGCCGCTATAGCAATATTACTGGGGTTAATGCGCACCTCTCTCCAGTTCTTTTTGTTTGGCAAAATGCTGTCGCCCGCACCGCTTGCACAAAATGCTATGTCAAGCTCACCACTATTTTGAGCCATAATCTGTCGGTCAACTTTGCTAATTTCTGGGCTGGTCGTAAACGGAAATCGCTGTAAGCCAGGGTATTTTTGAATACTTTTGCCATTTACCAGCTGGTTATCAAAAAAGCCTTCAACAATTTTTGGCTGATAGTTGGGGTCTGCAGCAAGCTTTGCGGCCTGATCTTTATCTGCAAAAAGCCGATAGCGCAGCGCAACATCGGCGGTGGCATCTATAGACGTGGTTATGACAGGGGTAAGACAATCAGGCAGCGTATAGACCACGGGATTGGGCTGGGAGCCATCAATTTTATCTACTGCACCTACTGCTGCAGAGGTAAGCGCATCAAAGTGGTCTTGGTTTTTATAAGCGTACGCACCGCCGGCCGCTAGCGCGACGGTAAGCACTGCCGCGGCCTTAGCTTTGGCAGAACGATTACTCCACGCCTTATCGTAGCCGCGGCGCAGCAATTTTGGCGCCGGCTGTTCTTGAGCCGGAACCGGTTGGCCTGGCGCTTGTGTCGGCGCAGGTGCCTGCATGGGCTGGTACTGATTGGGAGCAGCCGAATTGCCAAATAAGTTACGCAGGAACTCTTCGTCAATTGGCTGTTGGGTTGGCGGCGTAAAATGTTCACTCATTTTATTTGCCTACAAATTTCTTTACCGTTGCGTTCACTAGTGAAGCCACAAGCTCTGGGTTATCCCAAGAATGCTTGATGTGGTCTTTATCAATCGACAAAATACTCTTAGGATATTGATTCTCGCCGGAGCTTTGGACCGTGCTAGTAGCCGCAAAAGTAGCTACAGTAGCCACTGCAACAACAAGAGACCCGCGCACAAACCGCGTTTTTTTGCTTCTTTCTGCACCTGGAGATTGGGTGGTATTACCCGCCCAAGCCGGCGAGTACGCCACAGTACCTTCTAGCGCTTCCCTCCGCCCCGCTGGCGGGAGCAGCGCCGTCTCATGCGCGGTACCGGGACGATGATCTAACACTGGGTAGTAGGGCCGCTCCGCCGGCTGCGCTTGCACATTTGCGCTAAATTTATCAAAAGCATATTTTGCTAACGCCGCCCTTAGTTGAACGTCAGGCTCATGAATACTAATTTCAAATCTTGTGGCATTGTCACGGCCGTTTTGCTGCATGTTCTGAGGGAATTGATTGATTACGGTAACGCCCTGCTGATCATTTCCTGGGTGGTCTTGTTGAGTCTGTAGATCATAGCCTGTTTGGGGTGGGGGCGTTACCCATTTGTCGCCCTCATTCCCACCGCTTGCCCATGGGTATTCTGGAATTGGAAATTCGTTTAATCCTGGCATACTAGTTTATCCTCTCTCGTGCGTTTGTCTCAGCGGCAACACCGGCAGACATTTTGCAGGTAGTGTCAATCTTGATTGATTCAGTATTAAGGGCTGCTTGCTGTTTTACTTTGTCGTGAGGAGTTGCGGCGGGGAATTCAACGGGAGCGATTGTCCACTTATCGCCATTGTTAACAAATGTAATGGTGCCAAGGTCCGCTGCATGCCCAAGCTCCTGGAACATATACCGCACGCCTTTTTCAGCGGCAGCTTTCTGTGCCTCTTCTGTCTCTGGAACACAGGTGGTAATAACATTTTGCTTAACTGCTTCAACTAATTGCAGCTTGAGGGTGTTGTCTGCTTCATTTTCTGCGCTGTCTAGGCTGTCTACCGATATGGAAACAATGTTGGTGATTTTCTCTTTCCAATCACGGGTATCCGTAAAATCCTTAGTACCGTCTTTATTCAACTTGTACCATTTCATATCAGGAATGGCGGGCGTGTAGGCTGCTGTTATTTCTGCCTTGTCAAGATCAATCTGTATGTCATTCTTTTTGGTGGTTGAGTTGATGGTTTGTTTAATTGCACCTTCGCCGGTAGCGGGGTCTACACCGAAAGGCAGTTTGGTGTTAACGGTCATGCCGCCGGTAAGGCTGATGTTTTTTTGTAAATCAAACGAATAATCAGCCAACCCAAGTATGCTAACAGTAAATGATTCTTTGGCATCTTGCGCATCGGCGGTGATTGCCACATTCATCTGGCTGATTTCTACTTTAGTATCGGCGCTAAAGTCAATAATCTCTGCTGTTGCTGCAACCTTTGCATCGTCATACGTTTCGTGGTGTGTGATAAGTGATTCTGGTGCGTTATTGAGGGTAGAAAGAGAGGTGCCAATCAGCGATCCTGCTAAGAGCAAACCTGCTAAGCGGGCTTTTTTACTCCTGGCAAGAGTACTCGCCACTGCAAGAGAAATACTGCCGCGCTCGTTGTCCAAGAACTCGGCCTGCCAGCCTTGAGTAGCCATCTCTTGATGGGCGTCAGTGATAGTTTGTGGGGGCTGTTCGCTCGTCATTGGTAGTATCTCCATTACAAAACAAGCTCTCTTGACTTGTTTTTGACTTAGCACATCTTATGGCGGCCCAGGGCACATTCAAAAAATGCGGTTCATGCAAACGGTAGGTCCCAGCAATGCTGCGACCAGTTGCATGACCAAAGGGCGGAACTACCCTCTGTTCTGCTCGCTGGTCATACAGCGATTGAATCTTTACATAGTAATCAAATGATTGTCATGTAATTGAATCTTGGTTACTAAAGTATATCAATTTTTACTATTTGTCAAATGAATGTTTATAAAGAAGTCTTCAAAAGTTATTTGGCAGAATTAATAAGCGACTGGCCCCCCCGCTCCAGCCACCGATTAAAGGTGGGGCTGCCTGCAGCGTGTCGTTCGCGCCACATGTTAAAAACGTCGCGGCTATAGACAATGGTCTGCGAGTCGTTAATTCCCTCGCCCGTTTCTATAGCATTGGCAGCACCAAAGCCGCCGTTGTAGGCCGCGGCCACCAGTTCTGCCGTATACATTGTTTCTAAGTCCGAGTTTCCCTGAGTGTATTCTTTGCGAAGCATGGCCAGGTAGGCGGCGCCAAACTCAATGCTGGTGGGGCCATCTTCTAAATTGTATCTGCTGACCGGTTTTTGCAGGTATTTGCTGGCAATGTCCCTCGATGTGGGCTTGGTAATTTGCATTAAGCCCGTAGCCACGCCACTGTTGGCTTTAGGATTGCCGCCGGATTCTATGGTCATGATTATTGCCAATAAATTGGGATCTACATTGTATTTTTTACCCATTGTATCCATATCTTTGGACCATCTTTTAACAGACTGGGGCAGCCACTGAATAGTGACGCCTTTGTCTTGGTAGTGCAGTGGCTGCGGCATATTTTGAACTTCTTGCACAATAAACACCCCCCCGATTGCCAAAATAGCGCCCGCGGCTAGCAGCAGCACATTCTGACGATTAATTGGCAGTCTCCGCTTCATAGTTTTAGTATAGAGCATATGGCCACCAAAGCGCAGCTCCGCCGCCAGCTTTTTGCCAATTTACCTGCCGATGTCTCCGCCGCCAGCTTAACAGTGGCCAAGCAATTTGCGCAGCTTGATCTGCCGCATATTTTCCACATTTTAGCCTACCGCCCGCTGCCTGTAGAGATTGACCCCGGGCCTTTACTGGCGCAGCTTGATTCCTCTGTCTCAATTGATTACGTTTTGCCATCTCAGGATGCGCCGCTACCTTCTGGCGCTTATGATGTAATTCTGGTCCCCTGCCTAGGTTATACCGCGGATAATTATCGCTTGGGCCGTGGGGGTGGCTGGTACGACCGGCTTTTGGCTCTTCAGCCGGCCGCAGTAACCGTGGGCTTAGCTCGCGCTTCTGGACAAGTTGTTTTTGAGCCTGAAACCTACGACATTCCACTCGCCCACATTTTGACCGCCTGACTTGGCAAACCACCCCCGTTTGCGCTATACTAACGGAGCCAATGGGGATTGGCCAAGTGGTAAGGCAACGGGTTCTGGTCCCGTGATCGGGGGTTCGAATCCCTCATCCCCAGCCAAATTAGTTTTAACTATTTTAACCAAACCACGACCCCTGTCGTGGTTTGGTTTTATGTCACGAAGAGTTTGGTTGCGTTCTATGTGACCCCCTTGAAATATAGAGCACTTCAAGCAATAACCTATTCAGTGACTACGAAACTTGAATCAACAAAATGCATAGTATCTAGTTCGGTCTTTGTTTCTGGCAATGTGTAAACAATGACGTTATTGCCGAAGAAGTCTTT
>JAGQNO010000016.1 GCA_020428025.1 Candidatus Saccharimonadota bacterium
TTATCTTAGGGTTGTTGATACTTATAAGCTTATTGGTCTAGATCGTAGTCTCATATCAACTAGACTCCGGCCTTCGATAAGAAAATGATTTATACGCCGACCGACTAGAAAGAACGTCAGCAATCGACTCCATAGTTTCATGAACATCATGTTCGTTTCTCATATGTCTAGGGGTTCCCAGAATTTCGAAAATGAATTCATCGTCTGGCTTATGGATGGCTATTGGCAAAATCTTAGTATTATCACTTGTTAAAATCTCAATAGTTCCTCTTGTTACTGGAGCAAGAGTAGAGGAGTCTAGATCACCAGGAACTACTGACTTATCAACTGTTCCACTTGGCGCAATCCCAAATAAATTACCTCCTGCTTTTAGTCTAGCCTTAATTCTTTGACGCAAAGACCAGTTGTAGGCGGAAACTAATTTTTCTGGAATATTCGTACCTCTAATAGAATCAGTTTTTGGGAAGCTAAAGTATTGTTTGTCGCACATTTGAGTAAGAATATCAACCGCTGGGATTCCAGAATATCCCAGATGAGCGATCATTTTACTTAAGATTATGTTTGTTGAGAATTGATAATCACGATTACGATTTTGACCGATAGTTTTTATGGCAATATGGCAAGCCACTAGTGCCTCAGCAATATCTTGAATCTCACTATGATTAGTCATTACGATAATATTCTGTTTTGACAATAAATCCTCACCCAGATATGTGACGAGGTCACGCTCGTGTTCTTCTTGATTGAATACCTCTAGGATATTTAAAAACCTTTCTGGATTCTCGCTATTGACTGCTTTGGCTATAGCAATCATATTCTCAATGTTGGTGGGTGTTCCATCTATGGATTGTGTGGTTATTCTTTGTGCAGGGTGAATGTCGTGGTCAATCGGTAGTGCAGTCAATTTGCCATTAGATCGATCGGCATGTCTTTGAGCCAATGCATTTAGTTCATCAGAAACTGTCTGTTGTTGTTCTCGCCACTGTTCAAGAGGCGCAAACCTGTGATGCTCTCCTTTTTCTATTTCCATAGTTTTACTATATATCTTTTGCCTTCATTGTGTGATAAATGAAGTTAATACTACTACATGTAGTGTAGGCGAAGCGTGCTAAACTACTAATACTTAACAACAAAGCTGGAAATAGGTGAAATTCCTATGCTGTGCCGCAACGGTTAAAGCCCGATACAGCTGTAACAAGTCTCTCGCGCCAAGAGCACCAGCTGTAACAAGCCCTCTGTCTGCGCGTGCAGACAAGAGGGTATTTTTTATGAGCGCGCTACTCCATGAAGCACGGGTTTTTCCGGAACAAGCAGACGTAGAAATTAGGGCTAGAACGGCTCAGTTTGTGGGCGCCTGTTTAGCTTCTAGAGAGGTTACATTTGAGGCGCCTGAGCTGGTCATGTCGCGCATAGAATCGCTGCATGATGCGATTCAAAAAGCGGCAGAAGGTAACCCAGAGGCCCGGCGCCTGGTAGAGTCTAATGTCAGGACCGACATAATGGAGCGGACGCGCAAGGCAGGCCACGTCAACCGGGAGCCGCTGATGGTAGATGAGGCTGGTCGCATCCAGCAGTTTGGCCAGAGTCTGGAGTCCGTGCAGGCCAATAGCATCCGCTACGCCGCTAATACGGGCCAGATGTTTGGTCGCACCAGGGCGGAGGCGGCCAACACCTTCCGCACCTACTATGCACTGCAGCAAGGGCTGCTAGAAGACCACTCTATTGTAGTGCTGTCGCGGGCGGCGGACGATATGTCGGATAAAGATATGGCAGAAGCGGGCTTTTTTGTGGATACTATGAGCTGCTCAATCCAAGTTACTGGCTACCAGGATGGTCAGCTGTGCGTGGACTCTGCCATGGTTGCTGGGGTGCGCCAAAAAGGCCAAGCGCGGCATGATCAAGAAACTATCGTTAAGCTAGGCCAGAAATTAGGTGTAGACTTAACCGGAAAAACGGCGGCAGAAATCATCGATATGCCGCTGCTAGTGCCAAATTCTATGCTGTCCGACGGCGTTATTGACCTTGTAAAACTTTACGACGAGTGCGCCGGCGGCACATTCTTTGGCCAAGACAAACCCCCAGAGAATTACGATACATTCAGGCAAACATGCCAGGACAGAGAAGCGTTTTTGAGCGGTAAAGTACAGGCTATAACAGATGAACTCATTGGTGCAGCGGCTACAATTACGGACCGGGTGCATGCAACAAAGCTGCTGAATAAAATTGCTGGCAAGCACATGATTCAGCAAGCGGTATTTGATACACAAATTGACCCGGCGGTGTTTGGCCATATCTCTGCTATCCACATTGAACAGGCGCGGCAGCAGTGGGAGAGCGGTAACTACGATGATGCACTGACCAGCATTAAGCAGGCTGAACGTCATGACAAGTCCAGCTCTTGTCCATCTGGACCGATGTCTAGCGGCGGTGAGTCGGGTGGCTCCAAAGAGGAGTCTGGTGACTGTTCTTTTGTATCTAAGACATGCCCAGAGTGCGGCAAAAAGAATGTTTACACCACTGTTAAGCGCCTCAGCGCTAAAAGCAAAAAAATAACCGGTGGTTGTGGCTGCGTTAAGTTTGTAAACGGCTAGGGCTTGACGTAAAAATCACAATAGACAGAGACGGAGCATAAGCGCTACACTTAGGGTACTCAAATGACCCGGAGCGAGCTGGGGAGCATGAGACAAAAACATTCAAAAAAAGTTCTAGGCTAAAGTCGCACAGCGAGAGAGCGTATTTTGGCCAAAAACGGCACAAGGGCAAAGGAGATCCCATGCCAATTCAGGTACAATATGCCGGCGCCGAGGAGGCGGTTGTGGTACGCGTTCAGCGACCCAGCTGGCAGCAATTTATCAGCTACTAAGTAGCAAAACGTTAGAAGCCTCACACTAAAAATCTCACCCATTAACAGGGGTGAGATTTTTCTTTGCGTGACCAGTTGAGCGTATAGATCATAATCGATAATATAGACAATGATCTATATGCAAAGCAGGACTAGGGCAAAAATTATTTGGCGTTCTTGAGTGCTTCGTCTAGTGCCTTACTAAAGGCGTCAACTGTGTTCTGAATTTGCTGCTTGTTTCCGTTTATGAAGAACGACGGCGTGCCCTCTACATTGAGCTTGGTGCCAGCGGCCATGTCGGCATTAATGATGTTGTTGACGGACTTAGAAGCGTAGTCTGTCTTAAATTTGGCGGCGTCTAAGCCGAGCTGTTTGGCGTAGCCGCTAAAGAAATCAAATGGTTTGTCTGATGCTACCCAGCCAGATGCACCGGTTGGGTCGTTGTTGGCGTACAAAATGTCGTGCATTTCCCAGAATTTACCTTGTTTGTCTGCGGCCTCTGCGGCGCGAGCGGCGGCAAAGGCGTTTTTGTGGATGCTGGTAAGCGGGAAGTTGCGGTATTGGAAGCTGACACGGTCTTTGTACTTGTCTTTTACTTGGTTAACTGTAGCAAAATATTGCTGGCAGTAGGGGCACTGGTAATCACCGTACTCTACAAACTTCACTTTGCTGTCTGCTTTGCCTATGATGTGGTTGGACGCCACGCCGCTAACAACGGTCGGCTTTTTGCTGTTATTAAACACCGCCACGCCCACCAAAACGGTAATAATGACGGCTACTAATCCCCAAAATTGTTTAGACATCTGCTGGTCTCCTCCTAATACTTTTACAAGTATACCACCACTCAGGTACTATAAAGAGGTTATGCTACTGATTGCTCTGATTTCTTTAGCCGTGGCGCTGTTAACCTTGGTCCTGCGCAAAACATATGGCGCCCTGCCTGTAACGGAGTTAAAACGACAAGCCGCCGCCGGCAACGCTTCTGCCAAGCAGCTCTACCGCGTGGTAGCCTACGGCGATTCTTGGCGCCTCCTCCTTTGGCTTATTTTAGCGATTTCTTCCGCCACGGGCTTGGTCTTATTGAGCCGCGACATGCCGCTGCTGCTGGCGATCCTAGTCGTGGCTGCCATGTTGGCGGTGGGGATTTCTTGGCTGCCAGCCACGCGCGTCACCATGGTGGGTATGCGCCTGAGCAGTCTCTGCACGCCGGTGCTGTGCTGGATTTTAAACTATGTTGATCGACCTCTGCAGCGCCTAGCCGGTCTGCTCACGCGGCGCATATTGCCGCAGCATAGCGGACTGTTTGAGACATCGGACTTACTGGACCTGCTAGATTTGCAGGCCGCGCAGCCGGACAATCGGATTAGCCCGGAAGAGCTGCTGCTGGTACGTCGCATTTTAGCGTTTAGTGACCAACAGGTGGCCGATGTTATGCGCCCCCGCAGCGCCGTTAAAGTGCTGTGCGCAGAAGATGCCATTGGCCCGATTTTACTAGATGAACTCCATGCCGCAAACCAGCCTGCTTTTTTGGTAAAGCCCAAGCCGCGATCACGCGAGTTTGTGGGCACACTGCTTTTGGACCACGTAGACATCCACGCCCGCTCCTTGACCGTGGGCGATGTCATGACCACTGCGCCAGAAACAATCTTAGACACGCTGCCGTTGTCTGCAGCCTTACGCCGCTTGCAGGGCCACTCTTTACTTGCCGTGGTAGATGACGACGGCGACTTTATGGGCACCCTAAGCCTAGCAGAAATTGTGGAGCATTTGTTTGGCAGCCTAGAGGCCCCGACTTTGGAAGCTCCCCAAAACGACCAAAATCCAGAAGCACACGATTAGCTCACAGCAGACCCATGAATGGCCCACGGCGTGGGCTTCTTGATTTTGGGCAATTTTGGACACGCCGGCGGTAGCAGGTCGCGCCAAGCAACAAAACAGTGGTAAAATAACAAAATGAGAATATTGAGTAATGATGCCGTCAACCACGTCGGCCAAGAAATCCATGTAGAAGGCTGGCTGCACAAAAAGCGGCTCATGGGCGGCCTGACGTTTATTGCCGTGCGTGATCGCCGCGGGCTAATCCAGGTGGTTATTAAAGATAAAAATGAAGTAGAAAAACTGCGCGGTCTGCAAATTGGTACGGTTTTAGCTGTGGACGGCATGGTTAAAGAGGAGCCGCGGGCACCGGGCGGGGCAGAGCTGCACGAGGCAAAAATCACCATTCTGACCCCTGTTACAGATGAGCCGCCAATAGAGATAGACAAGCCAATTCAGCACAAGGCGGACAACCTAGATACGCTGTTTGAGTACCGCGTTTTGAATGTGCGCAACCTGCATGAGCAGCAGATTTTTAAGATTCGCGGCGGCCTGACGCGGGCAATTAGAGAGTTTCTGGATGAGCATGAATTTGTAGAAATCGACACGCCAAAACTGCTGGGCGCAGCCACGGAAGGTGGCGCAGAAGTGTTTAAGCTGGACTACTTTGGCAAGGAAGCCACGCTGGCCCAGTCGCCCCAGTTTTATAAGCAAATCATGGTGGGAGCCTATGAGCGGGTCTATGAAATTGGCCACTCATATAGAGCGGAGCCAAGTGCCACCACCCGCCACCTAACAGAACTGACCATGCTTGATATAGAAATGGGTTTTGTGCAAAATCACGATGAAGTCCTAGACATGGTGGGTGATATGACGCAGTACGCCTTAAAGCAAGTCTATGAAAAATACGCCGCGGAGCTCAAGAGCCTACAGGCGCCGGAACTCAAACTGCCAGAAGACGGCAAAATTCCGCGTTACACCATTGCTCAAATCCACGAACTCTACACTAAAGCCACCGGCACCGACACTTTGGCAGAAAAAGATCTAACCCCAGACGAAGAGCGCTGGATTGCGGATTACGCGCTGAAAAACCACGGCTCAGACTTAGTTTATGCCACCGAGTTCTCCATAGAAGCGGCCAAATTTTACCACCGCGTAGACGCAGAAAAAGGCGTGGTCATGTGGGCAGACCTACTGTTCCGCGGCCTAGAGCTGGCCACCTGCCCGCTGCGTGAAAACAACTACGACGTCATGGTCCAGCAAATGACGGACGCTGGCCTAGACGTGTCAGAAATCGGCTTCAAGGCTTACCTACAGGGCTTCCGTTACGGCTTGCCCATGCACGGCGGCTGCGGCTTTGGCATTGACCGATTTACTGCCAAGACCATTGGCCTAAAAAACGTCAAAGAAGCCACGCTGTTCCCACGGGACATTAATCGATTAACGCCGTAATGAACAAACGACCAATCGTACTACTTGGGCTGATTGCCCTGATTATTGCCACTGCTATGGGTTTTCAGACGTATCAAAAGCATCGCAGTGGCGATTCTAGATTCAAAATTGTGCAAGCCTGTGACCTGCTGACCCCAGAAATCGCCCGCAAAATTGGCGGGCAGCAGATGGTTGCAGCCCCGCAAATAAAAGAAGTCAAAACAGATAGCACAATGACTACTTTTTGCGTGTATCGGGCGGGCAACAAGAGCGTGTCATTGGCGGTGCGCAGCCCGCTCAACCAGAAAGGTCTAGACTACAATAACGAGGCTTTTAAGAACCCGGCACTTGGCGGCCAGACCGTTGCCGGTTACGGCGACAAAGCATTTTGGTCGCCCACGTTTGCACAGTTTAATGTGCTTAAAAACGGACGTTGGTATATTTTTAGCAATGGGGTGAATATTCCCTCGCAGCGCAGCGCAAACGATGCTCAAAAACTAGCCGCCCAAGTTGATTTTTAGACCGCTGGCTTATTATCCAGCGAATGCCAAATATACCATGCAGCCACTGATTGGTATGGCGCCCAACCCCGCGCTGCTGCTAGTTCTGCGACTTCTTGTGGCAAGGGTATAGCAGGCAAATTGTAGAGTTTTGCTATTCCGTTTCGGACGCCTAAATCACCAATTGGTAGCACATCCAATCGGCCAACGCAGAAAATTAAGAACATGTGCGCTGTCCATTCTCCCACACCTTTTACCTCTGTTAACATAGTAATAATTTCTTGGTTGGTTTGCTTTGATATTTGATTAAATGTTAGGCGACCATCTAGCATATGCTCTGCCAAGTCATGCAGGTAACGAGCCTTGGCGTAGCTTATACCGATTCCGCGTAGTGCTTCCGTGTCGGTAGGTATGCGGCTTAAGGTTGGGCAGCGGCGCTACAGCAATCACGGCGGCTAAAACGGGGTCTTTAGAAAGATGAATTGCCGCTTTTTGCAAGGTATCCATAGACTTAGTATAGACGTTTAACAACAGAATTCCTGGTACAATATAACCATGAGCGGAACCATTCTTGTAACAGATACTCTTTTTATTGGCCCGGAGCACGTTCAGGCGCTCAACCAGGCTGGTTACGAGGTAGTCCGTCTAGAGGAATCATCGGCCACAGAAGAAGAGCTGATTTCAAACATCCAAGGCAAAGTCGGTTACATTTTGGGCGGCACAGAAAAGGTCACGCCGGCAGTTATCCAGGCTGCGGACCAACTTAAGGCGATTGTCTTCACTGGCACGGACTGGCAGTCCTACATTCCCTGTTACGACCACGCCACGCAAAAAGGGATAGTCATTGCTAATGCGCCCGGCGCCAACGCCTATTCTGTGGCGGAGTACACTGTTATGCTCATCTTACTCATGCTAAGGCGCGGTCTGGAGTTAGGCAGCACCGGTACCACTAAGTTTTTGACTACCGGCAGTGTAATCGATGCGCGGGTGGGCCTGATTGGCATGGGCAGAATTGCGGAGTTAACGGCTCGCATGCTGGTGGGCTTGGGCGCCACGGATGTTGTCTATTGGTCGCGGCAGGCTAAACCCCAGCTTGCAGAAGAGCTGGGTATCAAGTTTATGCCACTGGAAGAGTTAGTGCAGACGGCCGATGTTATTAGTACCCACACGCCGGAATCGGCAGGAGAAATCTTAACAGCAGAACTCCTCAAAACCACCAAAGAAGGTGTTGTATTAATTAACACGGGCAGCAGGGAGACCTATAGTTTGGATGGGCTGCATGATTTGCTATATGACCAAAAGGCCCGCGCCGCCTTTGATTTCCCAATTGAAGATCCGCGGTTTGATGAACTCACGGCCGATTACTGGTTCTACAGCAACGGCCAAACTGCCTACAATACCTTTGAGGCCAACAAAATCGCTAGCGATATGGCCACCCAGTCCATGCTCAATCTGTTAACAACCGGAAATGACGATTATAGGGTAAACTAAGCATATGCCTGATGTACTAAGCAAAGAAGAGCTGCTAGAAAAGCGCGTGGACGCTATGATGAGCGTTGAGCGGCCAGAGCCAGAAGAGATTGTGCCGCCAACAGAATCGCCAAAAGAGGTAGAACCACGGGCAGCCCTAGAACCAGAACCGGTCCAGCCGGCGCCCAGCGCGCCACTATTACCTGGCGACAACCAGCCAGCTGCGCCGCAGCAACCTAGGCCAAAACAATCAGTTAAGCCAGAGCTGGCACCGCATCCGGCGCTCATTGACGACATCGTTATTAAGCCCGCCAAATTAGATACGCCTAGGTCCGATGCCGCCGTAGCAGAAATCGCCAAGCAAGATAGTGACGCGGTCCTAGAAGATGAAGACCAGGACGTGGAGGAGGCCCGTAAAGCCGCCGCCAAACAAGATCGTAAGGCTCAAAAAGACGGCCATCCAATCTTTTGGTTTTTTGTGCTGGTGTTTGCAATTGTTTGCCTGGCTACCGGTTTTTACTTGATGCGCCCGGACTTGTTCCAGCACATTTTGCCGTAGTATGCAGGATTTTTCTACAGCTCTTTGGGACGCTTATAAAACCTATGGCAGGCGCGATTTGCCGTGGCGTATTTTGCCAGCAAATCCCTACCATATTTTAGTGAGCGAGGTCATGCTGCAGCAAACGCAGGTTCCGCGCGTTATCCCAAAATATAATGAATTTTTAATGAAGTTCCCAAGCCTGGAAGCTCTGGCTGCCGCTCCGCTAGCCGATGTCCTTAAAGCCTGGAACGGGCTGGGGTATAATCGGCGAGCCAAATATTTGTGGAAAGCAGCCAAAGCCAGCGATGGGCAGCTGGGAACGACGCATGAGCAGCTTCTTGGGCTGCCGGGCGTAGGGCCAAATACCGCCGGGGCAATATTGGCCTACGCCTACAATCAGCCGGCAATTTTTATTGAAACCAATGTGCGGACCGTCTACCTCCACTGGTTTTTTAAAGACCAAACCGATGTGCCAGACAGCGCTATCCGCGCGCTTGTAGAGCAGACGGTAGACCAACAAAACCCGCGCAAATTTTATTGGGCACTGATGGACTGGGGTACAGAACTCAAGCGGCAGAAAAGCAATAATCACCAGTCCAAACACTATACAAAGCAGTCAAAGTTTGAGGGGTCGCGGCGCCAAATTCGCGGCCAGGTTCTAAAGCAACTAGCCGCCGGTCAGCAGCCTGTTAGTGATGACCCGCGCCTGCCAGCTGTGCTAGAGGATTTAGCCAAAGAAGGCCTAATCCGCTTGACCAAACAGGGGTGGACATTGTAAAATAGCTCTCTATGTTTACAGATGCCGCCACCCAACTTGCCACGCCTGGTGCTATTGGCGTAATCCCCACAGACACCGTGTATGGGGTGGTGGCCCGCGCGTCTGACCCTGCGGCCGTGCAGCGGCTGTACGCCCTAAAGGACCGCAATAGTAAGCCAGGCACAATTATTGCCGCCAGCCAGCAGCAGCTGGAGGCGCTTGGGCTTAAACATCGGTACTTAACTAACGTGCAGCAGTACTGGCCTGGCCCCTTAAGCGTAATTATTCCCTGCGGGCCGGAATTGGAATATCTGCATCAGGGCAAGCACGGTTTAGCGGTGCGCCTACCGGCTGGCGATGAATTACAGGCTTTATTAGTGCAAACCGGCCCGCTGCTGACTAGTAGCGCTAATCACCCCGCTCAGCCTACCGCAACCACCATGCAAGAGGCGCAAGACTACTTTGGTCCAGAAGTGGATTTTTATGTGGATGGCGGCGACCTCAGCGGCCATCAGCCCAGCACCATCATACGCATTGTAGACGATGCCATAGAAGTTATCCGTCCCGGCGCTGTTACAATAGAGATATGACATTTAATGAATATCAGGCCGCGGCCAAACGCACTGCCATTGCGCGCGGCACCGACCTGGAGGTGTACGAACGCGTCCTAGGGCTAGTGGGAGAAACCGGCGAAATCGCTGAAAAGTTCAAAAAAAATATCCGTGACCAAGGCGCCGACCTATCCAAACTGGACAAAGCCGACATGGCCAAAGAGCTGGGTGACGTTTTGTGGTATTTAGCTGTTTTGGCGGACCATCTAGACATCCCTTTGCAAGATATTGCAGACAAGAACATTGCAAAACTCGCCAGCCGCCAGCAGCGCGGTACGCTGAGTGGGTCTGGCGATAACCGCTAAAGCTCAAACTCCAAAATTAAAGCGTTGTGGTCAGATACGACCGCGTCCAGCATAGTAAAGCGCTGCACGCGTACCTCCGGGCTGGTCATAATGTAGTCGCAGACCACTTTATGGATGCTCAGCCAATTGTAGGTAGAGCCTAGGTCTGCAGATAGGTTGGTTAGAAGTTTAGAAAAGCGCTGCACGGCAGGCGTGGTTGGAGCAAGGTTTAGGTCACCGCAGAAGATGACTGGCCCCTGGGCGGCGGCAATTTGGTCGTAGACCAAGCTCATTTGGCGGTCTGTTTCTGTATTGCCGTTTTTGCCCTCCGGCACAAACAGGCCGTGGTGATTAAAGATGTGCAGGCCACTCGCCAGCTGCACGTGCTGGAGGTTACGGGATTCTTTGTCTGCCTCTAGGGCTAGGTCAAAATCATCGTTGAGCTGCCCTAACGTAAAGATAGTTTCTGCGCCAAGCAGTGGCTCGCGGCTTAGAATGGCGTTGCCGTAGGCTAGCCAGCGTTTTTGGTAGCGCGAACGGTCCACTGGCGACATATAGCGGTAGCCCAGGCCCGCGGCCTCTGCAATATCGTCAAGACTGGCAAACAGGTAATCGCGCGGGCCGTCAATGTCGTTTACTTCTTGCAGACAAATAATGTCCGGCTGCTCCGCTTTTACTAGGTCGATTATTTGCCAGCCTAATTTCCCGCCCCAGGCATTTAACTGCAGGAGCTTCATTTGCCAGTAAACTCCTGACGTAGCCACTCATCAAGCGACCCGCCGCCGCCGCCGGCAATAGCAACTACAAAGTCTCCGGCCGCTAGATGGCGGCTAATGGTTTGCTGCAAATCTGGGCCCATTGCGGCGGGCTGAGCGATGGACGGGTCTGCCAGGTGTGTAATGAGCTCATGCGGCGTTAGGATGGCCACGCTAGGGTCCTCACGCGCCAGGTAGCTGGGCAGCCAATAGACCTTTGCGGCACCGCTAAAACAGTCTTTATAATCATCCTTCATGTGGTGCTGACGGCGATCAGTTAAGGGCTCGTAGAGCACCACAACGCGTTTGTCTGGACCAGCCATTTCTAGCGCCGTGCTCATAGCGCCGCGGATTTTTTCTGGGGTGTGGGCGTAATCACTGTACAGGCCAGGTGTTAACAGCTCCATACGGCGCTGTAGGCCAGGGAAACGGTTCATGATTTCTAGCAGCTGGTCTAGCGACCAATCGCCTAGTTGCTGCGCGGTTCTAATGGCCAGCCAGGCGTCACGCCGATTAAACTCGCCCGCCAGGCTCAGGCCGGCAGGCTCATCCTGCAGAACCAAGAGGCCGTTGCCAACGCCAAGGTAGGTGGCGTCTTCTTGCCAGAGAATTGTTTGCTCTGACTGTGCAATGAAGTCACGGAATGCTTGTTGGTAGGATCCGCGGGTTGGGAAAATCTCGTGGTGGTCCCACGACACGCCGCTTAAGATGGAAATGTACGGTTTAAAGTGCAGGAAGTTACGGTCAAATTCATCGCACTCATAGACAAAATACTGGGCTCCGGGGGCAATTTCTCCCATGTCGCCGTAGCTGATTTTGGCGCCTACATTGTAGCCAATCGGTACGCCCAGTTGCTTCAGCAGCCAGATAAGCATAGCCGTGGTGGTGCTCTTGCCGTGCGTCCCGGCCACGGCCAGTAGTTTTAGGTGCTGGCGTTCTAGGATAACATTTAGGAGCTCATCGCGCTTAGAAGTTTTAATTCCATTGGCCTGGCAAAACTGAATCTCTGGTGCGCTTGGGTTTTCTATAGTTAGGGCAGAGGTGTAGACCAGCCAATCGATTGGCTGACGGGCGTGAGCTGCTGCAATCGCGTCACTGCTTTGGTCAATTACAATATCTGTAATGCCGTGTGCACGTAAATATTCAATGTACTGCGAATCTTGTTTGTCTGACCCAGAAACGGTGTAGCCCAGACTTTTGGCAATCAGGGCCAACGGACCAATTGCTGTGCCGCCAATGCCGGAGAAATAAACATGCATGTCAGTTTAGTTGGCGCCGGATATTCCAATCCGTGATTAACGTAATTGTTGCCAGCAGCAGTGAGCCCGCGGCTAGCACAATGGACCACCCGGCCAAGTCAGGCGACCAGCGGGGCGACACAAAGTTAAATTCGTATAGGCTGGGGTCTACGTGTTTGGGTTTGGCTCCGTGATCTAGCACGTATTGCTCAATACACGGGACGCGGTCACGTCCGGAAAAGGACGATGAATTCTGGGCCTGGCAAAACTGCTGCGCTTGGGTATATAAGTCGTTGTTGGTGGTGCCTTGATTGGTGGCGTAGCGTTGATACGTGTACTGCAGCTGAATAGGGGGATAGACACCCGTTACGCCGGTGGTTAAATCGGTATTCATGTGCGTGGTTACATAGGCCTGCAGGTTTTTTAAAGATGCCTCTACGTCTTGTAGGGAGCCGGCTTTATCGGTCTCAAAAACTTTGTCTCGTAGCTCAAGCATGTGCTGGTTGTTGGC
>JAGQNO010000017.1 GCA_020428025.1 Candidatus Saccharimonadota bacterium
GCCATGCCCTTGGTTTTAGTTTCCGGAAAGCGTGCTTGTCGCGCGCCTAATAAGCCGATTGAGTTGGCTAAGACTCCGCCCGTCACAAATGCACCGCCAAGTTCTAGTGCAGATGCCGGGTACGGTGTGGTTTCCGCAATATAGCCCACTAGTTTGCGCATCCAGTGAATGAGCGCGGTTTCAAGATACGTACCGGTCGGGGCGCTTTTGTCATCAGCAATCACGTTTTGATTTATGGCATCGGCCAGAATGCTCGCGTATTGAGCGCTTGCAAAGGATCCCTTATCTGGGAAGGCTAGATATCCTCTGGCATGTTGATGGATAGAACCCGGCAGCACGTCCTGCGTAATTAATGTTCTAACTTGCTCAAACGGTACACCCTTTTCGGGAATTTCCATGTTTTTTAACAAGTCCACAGTTCTTTGCTGCGCATCATAATCAAATGCTTTCTCCTGGCTAAAAAAGCTTTGGGCATCGTGCGCATATGCCTCACTTAAGGTTTTCCAATCATCGCTGGATAAATCGTCTAGATATTTTTTCATGTATTTTGTTACTTGGCTTTAGTTTTAATAGTGTACTCGTACATGCCGACAGGTAAATCAACTGTGCCGTCACTATTAGCGTGAGCTTCTGCAAGCTCTGCTGTTTCATGCATAAAAAGCCGGGTATCTGTGAGTATCCGTTTACCCTTGGCGTGGCAAATACCAAACCAACTAATCATTTCTTCGCGGCTAGAAAAAGGAGCAATTCCAGAGTGGTGTGTTTCATAAAAATCATAACCCCTTGCCTCCGCAGACTCTCCTAAGGCAGATGCCAATATTTCTCTAGTAAAGCTACGTCTGCCACCCGGGTCAGGCGCTAATTGCTCCCATATTTTGGTTACGACTTTTTGCTCAGGACTTTCGCTATCAAAAAAATACGCATGGAACATGCCATCTTGTGGACGTACATATTCAACTAGAGAGTCGATCATCCTTTTGGCAAGGGCAACTCCTTTTGCTAAATCCGGGATAGGAATAATTTTATCGTCCTCTATTGTTTCCAGGTACTCGCCAATAGGATAACTCAGTGTCCAATAGGCTCCCACAAAATCAAATTGTCTGGCTGGATGAATCTCATCGGCAATGTCTCTTGTGTTTGTTTGCACGACGTTAGCATTTGGTATCTTTTGGCGTAAAACATCTAGCATGCCAGGGAATTTATCCGTTACGGTCAGCTGGTGCGCATATGGCAACAAGATTTGCGACATTCTGCCCGTGCCCGCACCAACCTCCAGCACGTTTAACTGCTGACTGGGGTCGCCGTAGACTGATTCAACTTTTTGCCTTAGCAACTCTTCGTCGGCAATCAATTGTTGCAAATCTTTGCCAAAACGGTAGGGCGGCAGCGTGGCATCGTAGATACCTGCAGTTGCATACACGTCGGGTTTGTGAGCCATCATCAAACTCCTGCTACTAAATAATGTTGAAATTATATCATTTGCTTATAAGATTGTCAATCTCCACCATGCCAAGCTGCTCTTGTTTGTTATACTGTACTCAAAGAGAAGTAACATATGTCCGATGAGCAAAAGTGGCAATTACAAACACAGCTCTGGAATATTGCTAATGAGATACCCGGCAAAATGTATGCGGATGAGTTCCGCGACTATGTTTTGGGTGGGTTTTGACGTTGGCAAAAGTAGCTATTTGCCAAAAGGTGCGCAATTCGAATTTAATAAAGATGATCATGAGTTCCTGGCCAAAATATCCAAACATAATTCTTTTGGCATAGTGGGTGACCATGTCGCGTTATAGCGGTGGAAAAACGCTGCAAAAATTTTTGAAAAAGCCTGAAAATTTGCAGAAAAACATCATATTTCACCTAAAACCATACCTTCAAAATTTCTTGCATATTTTATGAAAACTACATATGTCGAGGAGGAAGAGTCGCTGCAAGATTTATGGGCAAAGCTACTAGCAAGAGAAAGTGCCAGCCCGGAAACGTTCTCAATGGGAACATTAGAGACGGTGAAGTTAATGAGCAAAGATGATGCTGCGATTTTTTCTCAATTGACCAAGTGCATGTCTTCATATAACAACAAGGTTTTCTTGTTTAACCAAGAGGATTTGTATGAGAAATATGGAATAACCTATGAAAATCTCATGAGAATTGAGGAACTAGGACTTATCTGCATAAGCCCCTTCTTATCACTTAAAATAAAATTTCCAGAAGCTGAGCGGGCCGCCATCTATACCAAGGAAGCACTTACTTCTCATAAAGCCAACGGATGATATGAGCAGTAGGGAGCTATCTATTGACTCATATACATTAACCACGGCCGTCAGACAGCTGTTCTCTGTTGTCGACAACAGAGAGTGCGCAAACTTTAATAAAGAGTGTGCCGTCAAGCTCAAAGCAGAAAATTCAGGTTTATTAATAACGTTGCATGTAATTGACTCTATCACCCAGGACGGAAAGATAAACTTTCAAACGCAAGATACCCTTTCAACATAACAAGCATGATGATTCTTCCTGCAAATCGAGTTGGGTTTTGGGACAATAAATTACAGGTTCTAGACAATCATGTCACCACAAAAAAGTCTGGCTCCAGTACTCAGAAATTGCACTAATAGCTAGTTGCAGCTACGAGTGACAGGGAGACAACTTGCTGATTGCTCGTGAGATCTGGCAGTTGGATGGCCTAAAATATGTATGTCAAATGTCATGTAAACAATTATTACAAACGACAGGTGCCATACCAGATGATCAAATGTCGTTATTGCCCGCAGAAAAGCCAAAAAAATTTGGGGTGAATGCGAGGGGTGTCGCACTAATAATCCACTAAAGAGTACCGGTGTATACGCCATCGTTAAGGGCTGGGAGACAAAGCAGACTCTCAAGTTGGTTAGCTTATTAAACTCTTAGGGGCTTTTTCGTCTCCTTCCAAGAACTCCAGCGCCAAAGAATTAACACAAAACCGCTGGCCAGTGGTGTCACGAGGGCCGTCGTCAAATACATGGCCCAGATGACCGCCGCATGCAGAGCACGTTACCTCAGTCCGCACCATGCCGTGTGACAAATCTTCTGTAAATGCAACGGCGCCCGGCAGGGCGCGGTCAAAACTAGGCCAGCCGCAGCCAGAGTCAAATTTGGCGCTGGAGTGGAATAAAACAGAGCTGCAGCCTGCGCAGGAGTAGTCGCCCATGGCGGTTAGGTGCAGCAGCTTGCCGCTAAAAGGCGGCTCGGTGGCCTTGCCCCATAAAACATCGCGTTGGGCTTTAGAGAGCATAGCGTCCTAACACCGCGCGGTGCTGGCCACATCGGGCCCGCCGCTTGGTCGGCTGCGTTTAAGTTCATAAAAGCTTTTCACAGTGGCCAGAGCTGCCAGGCCGTCCCAAATGGCCAGCGATTCCTCCGGGTCCGGCAGCTGGTTCAAAACCGGGCCAAAGTAGCCCAGCTTGCTGCCGTCAGCATGCTCAAACACAACGGTAGGCACGCCTACATCGTTTCCAACTACGGCAATGGCCTCCGCCAACGTGTCCTGCAAAAAGGAATCGTAAGATGCGTCATCTGCCGCGGCCAGCAACGATTCCGGCAGCCCCAGATTGGCCAGCATGCTTCGCAGACCGGCATCGTCCAGCGGGTCGCCCATAATGTGCTTGATCATGCCGCTGGCGGTGTAGCCGTCAATCAGCGCCACGCCCTGGTTTTTATCTAAATCTAACAATAGTCGGAGCGTTCTAAGGGCGTCTCGGTGGGCGGGGGCGTGCTGATCCTCATTGGGCTGGGACGTAAGCTCATCATTTTTTATGGCTAGGCAAAATGGCTTCCAGGTTACGGAAATATCGCGCTGGTCGCTGACCCGCAGCAGCCAGCGGCTGGTAATCCAGCTAAAGGGGCAGGAGGGGTCAAAGTAAAATGTAATGTTCATGCATTTAGTGTACCTGAATTCTAGTTGCCCTGCAGTAAAATAATGCATAAGACGATTAGGTTATAATGGAGCTACATGAAACAAAACATTGCCCAAAAGTGGCACGGATGGCGCTTTAAAAATACCTCTATGCTCATCCTAAGTTTGGTGTTGTTTTTTTGGCTGGCCAAGACGCCGCTGGTAGACGGCGCCATACATCACATTGGTGGCCTGGGTTATCTGGGCGCCTTTATTACCGGCATTTTCTTTGTATCTACCTTTACGGTGGTGCCGGCCAGCGTGGTGCTGTTTAGACTCGCAGAATCGCTGCATCCCATAGAAGTTGCGCTGCTGGCCGGCTTAGGGGCCATGCTGGGCGATTACATTATCTACAAATTTATGAAAGACAAGGTTTTTGAAGAACTAATGCCGTTTATTCAAAAACTGCACACACCCAAACTTAAGCTGCTCTTTAAAAGTCCCTATTTTGCGTGGGTACTGCCGGTGGTGGGGGCGATTGTGATTGCATCGCCTTTGCCGGACGAAGCAGGGGTTTCAATGCTGGGCCTGTCCAAGATTAAGCAGTGGCAGTTTTTTCTGCTGGCGTTTGTCTTAAATAGCGTGGGTATTTTTGTGATTGTGTCGGCGTCAAGGCTGTAAAACTACCACATTGCTCATGCACTAAAAATTGACCCGCCCCTAGCATAAGCGCTACTATAGCTTTAAGCATGAGCCGTTTCTTTCGCGCCAGTTTTCAGGGCTATGACCAAAAGCATCTCAAAAAAGACTTCCTAGCCGCCCTGGTAGTAACCGCGGTGGCAATCCCAGAGTCTTTGGGCTTTGCGTCCATTGTGGGACTGCCGGTGCAGACCGGTCTGTACTGCGCGCTGCTGGCGCCAATCGTGTTTGCACTGTTTACATCGTCCAAACACTTAGTTATTGGGGCCGATTCCGCCACTGCCGCGCTGGTAGCCAGTGGCGCCGCCACCCTGGCGGCCGCCCAAAGTCCGCACTACGCGGCCGTAATTGCACTGCTGGGCGTGCTTACGGGGCTCATCTTGGTAGCTATGGGGCTGCTACGGTTTGGTTTCTTGGCTGACCTTATTTCTAAACCTGTCCTAACTGGTTTTTTGGCGGGCGTTGGTCTGCAGCTTATCCTGACCCACGTGGCCGGACTTATGGCTATACCGGTAAAGGGCAGCGTGCTGGACAAAGTTGCCACTACGCTGACCCATTTGCCGCAGGCGCACTGGCCAACGTTGGCGCTGGGCGTAAGCGTACTGGTGATTACAATAGTAGCCGGCAAGCGCAAATTGCCCGGTGCGCTGCTGGGGCTTGTGGCGGCGTTGTGGCTGAGCCTGGTCTTTAACCTAAAGGGTCTGGGCGTTCATATGATACACAAAGTGCCGGCCGGTATGCCGCATTTCCAGATGCCGGAGCTGTCGCTAATTCAGGCGGCGACGCTGTTTTCATCGGCTCTAGCTATTGCGGTGGTGATTATGGCGCAAAGCCTGGCCGTTATTCGTAGCAGCGCAGACAAGTACGATGAGCCCATTAACGATAACCACGATTTAATAGCGCTGGGGTTTGCCAATATTGCGTCTAGCTTAACGCAGGGGTTTGCCGTCAACGGCAGCCCGCCGCGCAGCGCGGTGGCAGACAATGCCGGCGGCCGATCGCAGATGGTTAACATTTTTATGGCCGTTATTATTGCGCTGATTTTGCTCTTTGCCACAGACGTTTTGACCCTTATTCCAGAGGCCGCGTTGGCGGCAATTATCTGCGCTATTGGGGTGCACTTAATTAACGTGCGGCAAATTAAAGAGATTTGGCGCATGCACAAAGTGGAGTGCGCCATTGCGCTCTTGGCCATGACATCGGTTGCGCTGCTGGGCGTGCAGCAGGGCATTATGATCGCTGTTTTGGGGTCTCTAGTGGAACGTTTGCGGCGCGAATACAGACCACCGGACGCAGTCCTGTTACGCGACGGCATTATTGCCGATTGGGCAGAAGATCGCCTAGGTGCCAGCCACAAATACAGCTCCCGCCCGGACGGCGTCATCATTTACCACTTTGACGGCGCACTATTTTTTGAAAACGGCACCTACTTTGTCAAACGCATCCAGCGGGTCATAAAGAAGGCTGAGTACCCGGTTACTTGTGTCATTTTAGATGCCGGTTCCATGAGCGATATAGACTACACCGGCGCCGCATCGCTCCGCAAAATCGCCCAGCAGCTCCAAGTGGACGATATCCGCTTTGTTATGGCGCACGCCTCGCCACGGCTGCAAAAAGTTCTGGAAAGCTATGAATTAACAGAGTTAATCGGCCAAGAAAATATTTACAGCACACTGCGGGAGGCCGTAAAAAATCTGCCAGTCGCTAAGCGCAGCACAGTAGAAATGGTGCAGCGGCTCAAGCTGCCTGCTCATAGCTATGTGGTTATTTGCGGCGGTGTACTGGAGGCTCTAGGTATCCGCGACACCATGGATGTAGACCTAGTGGTTAACCAAAAAACGTACGACAAATTTAAAACAAAAGGCTGGAAAGAATACGTCCAGGACGACGGTAAGCGGTTGCTGTCCCACAAGGGCTACAAAGTCATGTTATCCTGGATGAACTACGACCTTGGCCGCCTGCAAAAACATGCTTTTACGCTGGACGGCGTCACCTGTATGGGCCTAGACGATTTGGTAAAACTCAAGGAGCGCCTGGGCCGCAAGAAAGACAAAGCGGATATTACGCTCATAGAAACGTACCGCAAAAAGCAGCTGTAGTATACTAATCGTAATGCTTACGTTTTACCAAGCCGCCACTGATGTACTGAAGCAAACTCAGCAGCCGGACATGGCCAAGTCTACGCTCATCTACGGCGAGCACTTAAGCCAGCTAGAAGCCAAAAAACTAGCGGCCGATTTTGACCTGCCGCATCACTTATTAACCGACGTTTTTGACGCCAATGAGCTGCCCCGCGTAGAAGTTGTAGACGGCACCACCTATGTCTTTGCGCGCATGCCAGAACTGCATGGTGCCAAAATTATGTCGTGGCCAGTTTTATTTATTGCAGGCAAATCGTTGTTTGCCTGCGTGTCGTCGCGCACAAATCTGCCGGATGCGCTGACTAAGCCTGCGCCAGATTTGGCCAAAATCGTCCCCGGAAAACTGCTTATTGCAAGCTTGCTAGAAATCGTAAAACGCTACGAAGCATTCATTGATATTGTAGGCAACCGTATAGAAAAAACAGAAAAACTCATGCGTAGCCGCGAAGCCACCAACAACGACTTTTACGGTTTTGTAACCATAGAGGGCAACCTAAATCGCTGCAAAATGAGTCTGGGCGGCATGTTAGTCGTGGCAGAAAAACTGTTTGCCAGCGCCACTACCAACGCGGACAGGGAACTAATTGACGACATCCAACTCTTTATCAAACAACTGCTGGTAGAAATCGATAGCCACGCCCACGCCATAGACAGCATAGACCGCGCCTACAGCACGGTGGCTAACAACACCTTAAACCAACGCATGCGCATCCTGACTGTCCTAACACTGCTAGTGGCGCTGCCCAACGTCTTCTTTGGCATGTACGGCATGAACATTGCTTTGCCATTTATGCACGAGGAATGGGCCTACTTTGGTGTGGTAGGCTTTAGTGTGCTGCTGGTGTTTGCGGTATACTATTTTGCTAGAAAAATTAAATTATTATAACAGCAGAACATCAAATGTAAGCTGCGGAGACGGCTGGTTAAGGCGCAAACGCGCTAAGCCTTGCCGTTTCTAACCCGATGCGGGCAGCCCTGCCAGCAGCACGGCCGGCGCATGCCGCCGTTCATTTTAGAAATGCCAACGCGGATGCGCTTAACGCGCGTTTCTGCAAACTTGCCGTCTGTGACCCAGCAAATCCATTCGTTGCGGGCTAGGGGCGTGATGTCTTGCCAGAGTCTTAGAACGACTTTGTCGGCTGCAATGGCAGCCCGGAAATCGTCAGGCATTTTGTGGACAACGCCATCGGCAATATCTGGTTTAGTCATTTTTTGTAGCTTTCCAGCGTTCCAACCGGGGTAGTTGTTTTTGCGCCATCCAGCGCATGAGGCGGCCGCTGCCTTTGGCTTTTAAAGCATCGTCTACAATGGTGTGCATTTGGTCTAGTGTGCAATCTCCGCCAATGAATTCGCCGTCTTGGTAGCACAGCTTGCACCACTTACTACTGGGCGAGCCATCTTTTTCTAGCGCGCGCACATCTGCCTTGAGGGGCATACCGCAGCTTTGACATTGTTTACTCATACCCTCTATTATACTCACTATGGCAGAGAACAAGACAAAACCCACCGTTATTTCCGTCGCCGATTTTTTGAGTGCGGCCTCAGCGCAACGCCAAGAAGAAGCGCTGCAGTTAATTACCGTTATGCGTCAGATTTCTGGGCTGGAGCCAGTTATGTGGGGACCCAGCATTATTGGCTTTGGCACCCAGCATTATAAATCCGATGCTGGCCGCGAAGGCGACATGCCGCGCCTAGCATTTAGCCCGCGCAAGGCCGCATTAACTGTTTATTTTTACGATGGTTTTGAGCATTACGGGGCGGAACTAGCCCGCCTTGGCAAACACAAATTTTCCTCGTCCTGTTTGTATATAAATAAACTGGCCGATATTGACCTGGCCGTACTAACAGACATGCTCAAAAAATCGTTTGGTCGCACTCAGAAATACACCACCGTGCAGGAATATATTGATCAAATTCCGGCAGCCGCTCGGCCCAGTTTTGACCAGCTGCGCGCGCTCGTCCAAAAAGAATTGTCGCAGGCAGAAGAAGTTTTGAGCTACGGCATTATCAGCTACAAAATTGACCAAAAACGGGCCCGCGTGTTCATTTCTGGCTGGAAAGATCATTTGGGCGTGTATCCAATTCCTAAAGAGGAAAAACTGCGCGAGCAGTTAAATCCTTTCATTAAAGGCAAGGGCACATTGTGGTTTCCGCTGGACCAGCCGCTGCCAACGGAATTGCTGCGAAAAGTGGTGCGCGCCTTAGCGGCATGAAGTGGCTTAATGTTCCGGCAGAAGAAGCCGCACGACGGCTGCTTGGCTGCGAACTTGTCAGCACCATTGACGGCCAAGAAGTCCGTGTACGGATTGTTGAAACAGAGGCCTACGACCAGCTGGATCCGGCCAGCCATGCCTTCAGTGGCCGCAGCGCACGTAACAATGCCATGTTCGAAAGCGCCGGACATTTGTATGTCTACCTAAGCTACGGCCTGAACTTTTGCTGCAACATTGTCTGCGGACCAGATGGTTTTGGCTCCGGCGTTTTAATTAGGGCGGTGGAGCCGCTCAGCGGCCTGTCTGTAATTGAATCACGGCGCGGACAAAAGGGCGTAACGGTCACCAACGGCCCCGGCAAAGTCTGCCAAGCGCTGGGGATTAGTCTAAATATGAGTGGTCATGATCTATCACACAAACCGGTGCAGCTCATCCAAAAACCAGCGTTAGCGGCGGAACAAATTGTTGCTGGAAAACGAATCGGCATTTCTAAAAATGCGCACGCACTCAGGCGGTTCTATGAAAAAAATAACAGCTACATTTCCAAAAAATAAGTAGACTAGGGTTATGACAAAATTCGTTGTAAAGCGCATCTATGAGCCAGCCGAGCCGAGCGATGGTTACCGCGTGCTGCTAGATCGCCTTTGGCCGCGCGGCGTTAGCAAAGAACGGGCCGCCCTGAAGGATTGGGCTAAAGATCTAGCGCCCTCCACGGATTTGCGAAAGTGGTTTAATCACGTTCCGGCAAAATTCCCAGAGTTCAGCCATAAATATCAGCAAGAGCTGGCCGCCAATCCAGCCCTGCCAGAGGCGCTAGAGCAGTGGCACAAGCACGCAGTCGTCACGCTTCTTTATGGCGCTAAAGACCAGACGCACAACGAGGCGCAAGTTCTCAAACAATATCTCAGTAGGTAAAAGGTGTTGTTTGTGCTACAATATAAGCACTAGACAGAGCTGCCAGGAGTTTGCATACTTTGGAACGACGTGCTAGGTTTTACAACTAAGTTGGTTTTTGGAAGCAGCTCGCTAATCTTTTCAGATTTAGATTCCATAAGGCATAAGAAGGGATCTAAATAATAATGGCTATTAAATTATTCGTGGCAGGCCTGCCATACGCTGTCAGCAGCGATGAACTAGAGGCAATGTTTGCCGAGTACGGCACCGTGGCTTCAGCGCAGGTTGTTACAGACCGCGACACCGGCCGCAGCAAGGGCTTTGGCTTTGTCGAGTTTGACTCTGACGATGAAGGCAACGCCGCCATCGCCGGCCTGAACGGCAAAGACATGAATGGCCGAAGCCTAGCCGTCAACGTGGCTCGCCCACGCGAAGATCGCCCCAGCCGCCCCGGCGGTAATGGTGGTGGTTTTGGTCGCCGCCCAGGTGGCTTTGACCGCGACCGTGGTGGCAACACCATGGGCAACAGCTTCCGCCCCGGCCGTCGCTAAGTTCTTACAAAAGGAGTTGTCATTTAGTTATGGCAGCTCTTTTTTATAATTTTGAAAGGTTTCTATGATTATTAACACCAGCCCGCGCACTACTCCAGAAGATACGACCTTGCCGCGCTCCGCCGCCCAAGCCAAATTCTACGCCTCCGACGGCTTTATTGTAGCCCGCGACGCCCTGCAAGCCATGGTGGACAGCCCCCTTTATAACACCGATTCTGCCTACTACCGCAGCGGTTCTTCCTTGGGCTTTTGCGAGCGCCATTTAGAACATTTGAGCCGCCACCCAGAGCTCAGCCTGCCAGGCTATTTGTCCAATTTGCGGCTGATGACGCGCGGCCGCTAATCGTTTCATTAAATTTTCATTAAACAGGGGTCAAAATCGCTTTTTTGGCTTGTATGCTGCGAGCCAAAAAGGTATGATACGCCTATGCCCGCTGGAGATGCCCCCGCCCAACTACCGCCCAAGGAAGCCAACTTCCTCTTTTATGACGCCCCAAACGGCACACTGCACCTAGAAGTTTTTTATGCCGGGGAAACGGTGTGGCTGACGCAGAAACGGATGGCTGAGCTCTATAATGTAGACCGGACCGTAGTCACAAAACACCTTATTAACATTATTGAATCTGGGGAGCTTGAAGAAAATTCAGTTAGTGCAATTTTTGCACATACTGCTAATGACAATAAAGTTTATAAAACACGTTTCTATAATCTAGACGCCATCATCTCCGTAGGCTACCGCGTCAATTCCATCCAGGCTACAGCCTTTAGGAAATGGGCCACCAGTGTACTCAAAGAGTTTCTAATCAAAGGTTTTGTCATGGACGATGCGCGCCTGGCCCAAGGCAGCAACTTTGGCAAAGATTACTTTGATGAACTACTCGAGCGCGTTCGGGAAATCAGGCTCAGCGAGCGGCGCATCTACCTAAAATTGACGGATATTTTTGCGCTGTCCAATGACTACAATAGCGCCAGCCCGCTGGCCAAACAGTTCTTTGCTTTTATCCAAAATAAGCTGCACTACGCCATTGCCGGTGGCACAGCAGCAGAGATTATCCACGCTCGGGCCGATAAGTCCCAGCCGCACATGGGCCTAACCAACTGGCGCCAGGCACCAAACGGCAAGATTTTGCGGACCGACGTAACAGTGGCCAAAAATTATCTGAAGGACAAAGAATTATCAGAGCTCCGGTTGGCCGTGTCGGCCTTTTTGGACACCGCTGAATTACGGGCGCAGCGCGGCATGCCCACCTCCATGGCACAGTGGCTGGGCATTATGGATGGCTACTTGGACTTAAACGATTATCCCAAGCTCAAAAACGCCGGCGCTGTCAGCAAACAGCAGGCAGAAACAAAGGCACTTAAGGAATATGCAGATTTTAGAATTAAGCAAGATCAAGAATACGTGGGCGATTTTGAGAAAGCCGTAAAGGCGCTCAAAAAAACAGACAATGCGTAGCTAGTTTGCTATGCTATGACTATGTCAGTCAAGCCACATTGGACTTTGTATGTTTTGCAGCAAAAAGCTGGCAAATATTATGTGGGAATTACAGATAAAACACCGCAGCAGCAACTTAAGGAACATCTCAGCCGACCTACCATGCAATGGCTGCAAAAGTATCCGGCCATAAAAATTGTTGACACCATGGACATTGGCCAGTTAGACAAGGAAGAGGCGCAGATTTTAGAAAATAGGGCCGTGCGGCGTTACATGCAAATGAAGGGCATAGCTAACGTACGCGGCAATAATTATGTAGCACAGCCCACTTATATGGTCTGGCTAAAGCGCCTGTGGGATGACATGAGCCTGCCGGCCCTGCTCATTATCGTGCTGCAACTGTTGGTAATTTTAGTACTATTACTACGCAATTTTATTAAATATTTATAGGGAGAATGCGATGAACGAATCAATCAACCTAACCGCCGTTTTGCTGGCCTCAGTAGCGCAATTTATCCTTGGCGCCATTTGGTACACGCCGCTCTTTGGCCGGATGTGGGGTAAAATTCACGGCTTTGATAAGCTAAAGCAAAAAACGCAAAAAGAAATGCAGAAACAGATGATGCCGCTACTAATCGTGCAGCTACTTGTAACCATCCTAACCACCTTTGTTTTGGCGCATGTGTTAAAAGCTTGGCCAGCAGAAAATACCTATAAAATTGCCTTCTGGATGTGGCTTGGCTTTATGCTGCCCGTGCAGGTGAGCGCTGTTGTTTTTGGCGGCACGGAGCCGCGTTGGATCCTGACCAAAATCGCCATTATGGCCGGTGGCGCACTAGCTTGCATAGAAGCTGGTGCGTTAGTGCTGGCTAAGCTTCAATAAACGTTAGCGCCATGCCCACGCGGTCTGCGCGGCCGGTGCGCCCAATGCGGTGCACGTAA
>JAGQNO010000018.1 GCA_020428025.1 Candidatus Saccharimonadota bacterium
CCGCCTACGTGGATGAATTCATTGCCGACTTACCATATGGCTACGACACATTAGTTGGAGAGAAGGGTATTAAACTTTCTGGTGGCCAGCGTCAACGGGTTGCAATCGCGCGGGCTATTTTACGCAATGCACCTATCCTAGTCTTGGACGAGGCAACCAGCGCCCTAGATAGCCGCAGTGAACAGTACATCCAAAAAGCGTTATGGAATCTAATGAAGGGCCGCACCGCGCTGGTAGTTGCGCATCGCTTGAGCACAATACAGCGCATGGACACCATAATCGTCATGGACGGCGGGACAATTATTGAATCAGGCACCCATGAGGAGCTCATTGAGCGGCCCGACGGCGTTTATGCTGGCTTATGGGAGCACCAGAGCGGCGGCTACATTAGCCCTGAGAAAACAGCTCATTAATTTTTCATTAACTGGTCTGACGTAAGCATTATTCAGTTTGCTGTGAGCGTGTTAGCCTGCAGTAATGCCTCGGTTTATAACTTCTGCAAAAAACGCTTCCAAGTGGAGGTCAAGGACTTTTAGTGATGTTGACGTGCGTCATTTTGCTGCCTGCGTTTAAATCGAGTCAAGTCTTAAAAGTAGTATAGATTTTATACTACTTTTAAGAGGGCCTGGGCTCGTCTAGTGCGGCCACGTCCAGTCGCGCACCTCTGGCAAATCGATACCATTTTCCGCAATGTAGTTGGTGTGTTCCACCAGTTTTTGCTGCATTTTTTCATGTAGGGCGCGGGCGGCAGGGGTGTTAATAGGCGTGCGCTCAATGACGTCCATGACTAGGTGGAAGCGGTCCAGCTCGTTTTTGACGGTCATGTCAAAGGCGGTGGTAATGGTGCCTTCTTCTTTGTAGCCGCGGACGTGCATGCGGTGGTTGCCGCGTCGGTAGGTTAGGCGATGAATCAGCCATGGGTGGCCGTGGAAGGCAAACATAATTTCCTTGTCTTTGGTAAAGAGGGCGTTGTATTCCATGTCGGATAGGCCGTGCGGGTGCTCGGTGTCGGGCTGCAATTTCATGAGGTCTACTACGTTGACAACACGGATTTTGAGCTGCGGCAGTGCCTCACGCAAGATTGACACGGCGGCCATAGATTCCAAAGTTGGGATGTCGCCGCAGGCTGCCATAACAACATCGGGTTCTTCGCCAGGTTTGCAGGTAGAAGCCCATTTCCATTCGCTGACGCCGGCGGTGCAGTGCTCTACTGCCTGGTCCATGGTGAGCCACTGAGCGCCTTCGTGCTTGCCGCAGACGGCTAGGTTGATGTAGTTGCGGCTGCGTAGCATGTGATCCATGACGGACAGCAAGCTGTTGGCGTCGGGGGGCAGGTAGATGCGCACTGTAGAAGCTTTTTTATTGACTAAGAAGTCAATAAAGCCGGGGTCTTGGTGCGTGAAACCATTGTGGTCTTGGCGCCAGACGTGGCTGGTCAGCAGGTAGTTTAGGGAGCTAATCGGTTCGCGCCATGGCAGCTCGTTGCACATTTTAATCCACTTGGCGTGCTGGCTGGTCATGCTGTCTACAATTCTAATAAAGGCTTCGTAGCTGTTCATAAGGCCGTGGCGACCGGTTAACAGATAGCCTTCTAGCCAGCCTTCTGTTTGGTGTTCTGACAGTTGGCTGTCTACTACCATACCTTCTGACGCTAGGAATTCATCGCTGTCTTGGGTCCGGGCATTCCATTGCCGATTGGTTACTTCAAAGACGTTTTCTAGCCTGTTAGATACCGTTTCATCCGGTGCAAACATGCGGAAATTACGCTTATCGGCGTTGAGTTTCATAACGTCGCGCAGCCACGGGCCCAACATGTGGACGTTGCCGGCCACGACGGCGCTGGGGTAGGGCACTTTAACTTCGTAATCGCGGAAGTCTGGCAGGCGCAGCTCACGCAGTAGGAGGCCGCCGTTGGCGTGCGGGTTGGCGCCCATGCGGCGGGTGCCTTTTGGCGCTAGCTCCTCTAGCTCTGGCTTCAGCCGACCCTCTTCTGTAAACAGCTCTTCTGGCTTGTAGCTGCGCAGCCATTTTTCTAGCAGCGGCAGGTTGTGGGCGTTGTCTTTGTCGACCAAGAACGGCACTTGGTGAGATCGGAAGTTGCCCTCTACTTTTTTGCCATCGATTTTCTTGGGGCCGGTCCAGCCTTTGGGCGATATAAAGATAATCATTGGCCAGCGCGGGCGGGTTATGTCGCCTTGCTCGCGGGCACGTTTTTGGATGCGCTTAATGTCTGACACGCACTTGTCCAGGGTGGCGGCCATTTGCTGATGCATGTCCATGGGGTCGTCGCCCTCTACAACATGCGGCGTGTAGCCGTAGCCTTTAAAGAGGTCCAAAAGCTCGGAGCGTTCAATGCGCGCTAGCAGGGTTGGGTTGCTAATCTTAAAGCCATTAAGGTGCAGGATTGGCAGGACTGCGCCATCGGTCTTGGGGTTGATGAATTTGTTGGAGTGCCAGGCCGTGGCGAGCGGGCCGGTTTCTGCCTCGCCATCACCAACCACGCAGGCAGCAATCAGGTCCGGGTTGTCAAAAATTGCGCCGTAGGCGTGGCTGACAGAGTAGCCCAGTTCGCCGCCCTCATGAATAGAGCCGGGAACTTGGGGGCTGACATGGCTGGATAAGCCATACGGCCAGCTAAACTGTTGGAAGAGCCGCTGCATGCCGGCTTCGTTCTGGGGCATGCTGGCGTAGATTTCTGACCACGTGCCCTCTAAGTAGGTGTGGCCCATCAGCGCCGGGCCGCCGTGGCCGGGGCCGGACAGGTAAATCATATCCAGGTCGTATTTATTAATGACGCGGTTAAGGTGGGTGTAAATAAACGTCTGGCCCGGCGTGGTGCCCCAGTGCCCCAAGAGCATGCTCTTGACATCGCTGAGCTCTAGCGGACGCTTCAGCAACGGATTGTCGCGCAGGTAGATTTGCCCCACGCTTAGGTAGTTGCTGGCGCGCCAATAGGCATCCATTTTTTTGAGCTCGTCATGGCTTAGAGCGGCTTCCATTTACTGTTCCTCCTTAATTGTTTTCATGGTTAAGTTTGCAATCATGGCTTCCTCGTTGGTATGAATCACATGGACACCAACCGGGGCGCCATCCGGACTAATAAGCCGGGCATTACGACGATTCCGGTCGCTATCCACCTGGATACCAAGAAAGCTCAAATTACGACAAATACGCCGGCGAATCGGGCTGCTGCGTTCACCAATGCCACCGGCAAAAATCAGGCTATTCACGCCTCCAAGAGCGGCGGCTAGCCCGCCGATTTGCTTGGCAATTTGGTAGCAAAATAAATCAATCGCCTCTTTGGCGTGGGGGTCGGTGTCTTGGCTGTTGAGTAGGGTGAGCATGTCGGCACTGCGACCAGACACGCCCAGTAGCCCGGATTGTTTGTTAACAAGATGGTTAAACTGCCGCGGCCCCATATTTGTTAGCCTATGCAGGTACCAGACTACGCCGGGGTCAAGGTCGCCGCTGCGGGTACTCATTGGCACGCCGCTGGCGGGGGTAAAGCCCATAGTCATATCGATTGGTTTGGCATCTTTGGTGGCACACAAGCTGACGCCGCTGCCCAGATGCGCCATAATCACTTTGCCGTGCGCAGCTACCTGGCCTTCGTTTTTGGCAAAATCCTTGAGCAGGTACTGATAAGACAGGCCGTGAAATCCGTAGCGTCTCAAGCCTAATTTTTCATATTTGCGGGGTAGGGCCAATTGCTGGGCTGGACGCGGCAAATCTTTGTAAAATGCGGTGTCAAAACAGAGTACGTGCGGCGCGTCTTTATAATGCTGCCGAGCTTCTTTAAGGCATTCGAGCGCAAAGGGTAGATGATCTGGGTCTAGCGGCTCTAGCTTCTGGAGCTTAGTAATTACGGCTGACGTGGCAACCGTGGGCGCTGTAAATGTATTGGCTCCATGCACGATTCTATGGCCAACCGCGGTTATATGGCCACTGCCAGCTGCCTGGTCCAACCACTTGAGCAAAAAGCGCATGGCTGTGGCATGACCACTGACAGAGATCTTTTGGTCTGCCAGGCCGGGCTGCTTAAAGACAGTGGCTGCTTGACCGATATTTTCTATGGCTGCCATGTGCAGCAGATGACCACTCCCATCAAAGAGGGCCATTTTAATACTGGAGGAACCTGCGTTAACCGTGACAATGTATGCCATCAACGCGGCCCACCCGTTTTTATAAGCATAAGCTTAGTATGCACCGCTGGAGTCGCCCCTGTCAACTAAGCGTTAGTGGTATACTGAATTCTATGAATAAACGAACCATCGCCCTCATTGCCGCAGTAGTTTTTCTGCTGTTGGTGGTTATATTGGCTAAGGCAACCTCTAAGTCGTCCCCGCCGCCGACTACTTTTGCGGCAGCTAAGCAAGAAGCAAAGAAAAATCCGCCGGCTTGTCTGGCCACTAAGGAAGACGCTCAGCTTAAGGTTTCGGATGCGGACAAAACTCAGATTCCAATTACAGTTGTGGCGCAGCTAACGGATGTTCCGGCTGGCACCGGCGTAGATGTTTTCTTAAGTTCATACGACGGCAAAACTGCCAATGGCTCATCAATTTACACCGGTAATTACGGCAAGTACAACTTTACGGCTAAGAAATCAGCCAAAACAGAAGACAAGTACAAAGGCAGCTGGCAAGTCACGCAGTTTGTGACCTGCAAATAATCCCCTAGTCAATTAGCCGCGGCTGTGGTACATTTGGCGATATAACTAAGGGAGTTCCTATGGCTAACAAAAAGACCGATTCGCCAGACTATATTGCCGCACAGCGCGCAGAAAACGCGCATCCCGGCTTCTTCTTGCGCAGTGCCACCTGGCTGCTGGCTCGTTTCCCGCTGACTAAAAACCGTTACCAAAACTGGACTACTGGCCGCCGCATTCTAGTCGGCTGGCTGCTGTGGCTAATTTGTTTGCCAATTATTCCAGCTGTGGCAATTGCCGTTTGGTACATTCATGACCCAGAAGGCTTTAAGAAGAGTCCCTGGGCTAAAGCGCTCATTGCGTTATTCCTGGTTTGGGCGGCTAGCTTTGGCTTTGTGGCCACCAACAAGCCCCAGCTAGATGCCAACGGCAAATATTCACCAATCCAAACCCAGCCTAACGGCGAGGTCAGCGGCAAAGATAACGGTCTCAACACGGCCAGCCCAGCTGCTAAAGAAAAAGTTGCTAACCAGACAGTCAGCAAGCCAACCTACGGCAAGAAGTTTGAAAACTGTACCGCTGCCTTTGAAGCCGGTGTCTTTAACATTAAGCGCTCCGACCCAGCCTACCAGAACAAGCTAGACCGCGACAACGACGGCATCGCCTGCGAGAAATAACCATGGATTTGCAGTCAATTCTTAAAGAGCAGGTGCTGAGCCAGGTTGCCGGGCAAATCGCCAAAAAGGAAGGTCTGGATAACTCCCAGGCGCAGTCGGCCGTGACCAGCGCAGCAGAGGCCATTTTGGGCGGCCTGGGCAGCAATGTTAAGACCAAAAAAGGTGCAGAATCGCTGGATAAAGCGCTCGGCAAGCACGACGGTTCTATCTTAAACGATGTCATTGGTGCAGCTACCAGTGCCGCCGTGCAGAAGGATGGCACCAAAATCCTAGGCCACATTTTTGGTGATAAAGGTGCGGATGTTACCGGCCAAGTAGCCAAACAATCCGGTGTTAGCGAATCCACCGCTGCCAGCATTTTAAGCACGTTGGCTCCTATGATTTTGGGCGGCCTAGGTACAGCTAAGAAAGACGGCGGCCTGGACAGCGGCGGCATCGCTGATGAGGTTACCAAGAGCGCACCAAGCAGCGGCATGGGCGGCATTATCATGTCCATGCTAGACAAAAACCACAACGGCAGTTTGGTGGACGAAGCTATAGAATTTGGCACTAACTTTTTTAAGAAAAAATAGTATAATTAAGGCACAAATTAACGGAGGTTAAGACATGGCAGCAAAGTTTGAACTATACGAAGCAAAAGATGGTTGGCGTTTCCGTCTAAAGGCTGGCAACGGTGAAGTCGTTGCTACCAGTGAAGCTTACTCCAGCAAAGATGGCGCCGTTAAGGGCTGCGAAGCCGTAAAACGCGCTGCCGCTGAAGCGCAAGTCGTAGAAGCTTAAGGACTGTAGATTTACCAATAATGCCCGTTCCCACCTTAGGGGACGGGCATTTGCTATACTGACCATATGAACAAGCTTAAGGTTTTTGTCTCCGCGCTCTTAACCTTGGCGCTTGTACTTGTGACAATCAAAAATTGGGGCACAATTGATGCCGGCCTCCAGGTGTTAGCAGGGGCTCCAATCGGGCTGCTCCTAGCCGCTCTGTTGTTATTGCTCCTGACCTTTATGCTGGCTGCCCTTAGCTACAAGCTCTTGGCGCTACACACGCTGTCTTTTAGGCGGCTGATACTAGTAGAATTAGCTGCCGCAGCCGTTAACCGATTAGTGCCCGCCGGGCTAGGTGGGCTAGGGCTCAACGGCTGGAATTTGCTGAGGCACAAACATTCTGGAGCTCAGGCTACGGCCGTTATTAGTACAAACAATCTACTTGGCATGGGCATGCACATTTTGGCACTCTGCGTCATGATTGGTCTGGGGTACGGGGGTCTCCCACGCCAGGTGACCCTTCATTCTGGGGTGCTTGCACTTAGTATTTTTGGGGCACTTCTGGTAGCTACAGCGGGTTTAATTTTTAGAACAAAAATACATCGATTTTTGCGCAATGTCTGGCAGAGTCTGTTGCAGTATAAGAAGCGGCCGCAGCAATTTGGAGCGGCCGCAGCCACTCAGCTGGCCCTGACTGGCTGCAACGTGCTTATATTGCAGCTCAGCTTAGTGGCGGCGCAAGTTAATATGCGACTCTCCGCCGTTTTTATGGTTTATAGCCTAGGTGTTTTACTGGGGTCGCTTACGCCAACACCAGGCGGCATCGCGGGAGTAGAGGCTGGCTTGGCGGGCGGGCTCGTAGCATATGGCGCGCCACTGGAATTAGCGGCAGCGGCAGTGATTGCCTTTAGAGTGGTAACATTTTGGCTGCCAATTGTGCCGGGCGGGATGGCGCTGCTCTGGTTGCAAAAGCAAGGTTTACTAAAAGGGGCTCGGGGCCATATTATGAAGGCAGTATGAAATACCAGCTGCACAAGAAAAAATCCTACCTTAAGTTATATGTCGCCATTCTGATTTTGGTCGTGGGCGCGGGCGCGGTGACGTATGCAAAACATGGGGCGCAGCAACCGCCAAAACCGGCTGCTCAGCAAAACCGTCCCAAGCAGGCCGCCGCCACGCACACGGATGCCACCGGCAAGTATCTTTTTAGCGGCACCATTATGCTGGGGCGGGCCGTGGAGCGCGACGCTGCCGGCAACAAAGAGCAGCCGTTTAGCGGCATTGCCGGGCTGGGGGAGTACGATGCGCGCATCGGTGTTTTAGAGTGCCCCATAACCACCAACCAGGACACCTTCCAAAACCAAGTGGACAACCTGATTTTTAACTGCCAGCCGTCCTGGCTGCCGGTGCTTAAGAAGTACTATCCAATCCTCAGTTTGTCCAGTAATCATCTGGGTGACCAAGGGCCGCACGGCTACGCCGCAACTGTCAAAAACCTAACCGATGCTGGTTTCCAAACAGTGGGCAACTACAACCCGCACGCCCAAAAAGACAACTGCAAGGCAGTGCTTTTGCCGGTCAAGCCATCTGGCCAGCTGCCGGTAGCTTTCTGCTCTTTTAACTACAAAACACTTTTTAAGCCGGAGCCAGGCGAGCTAGAAAGCATTAGCAAATGGGCCAAAAAAATGCCGGTCATTGGCATGATGAACGGTGGGCCAGAATATCAGCACACGGCCGGCGCCGCGCAGACAGAAGTGGCCCGCAAAATGATTGACCTAGGCGCAGATATGGTAGTTGGCAACGGCACACATTGGGTGCAAAATACAGAGGTATACAAAGGCAAATTGATTGAATACAGTATGGGCAACTTTATTTTTGACCAGTACGATTACGATGGTCGCCTGGCGCTTAACTTAGTGGTAAATATGACCGTGCCCGGCTCCGCCAACCTAGACAAATGGTTGACTGTAGCGCCGGACTGTCAGGCGCGAGCGCTGGGAGTAGAAGCCGTGGCTAACCCAGCTGCTGACTCTACGGCGCAAATCTATGCCAGTACCTCCACGGCCAGTCCTACCTGTCTGGCGGCGGCTAAAGATTTAGCTAAGCTGCAGCCCAAATTTACATTTGATATTGTTGGCAGCTACGGCGGCCTGCGTGACGTGGCTCACCGGGCCAACGCTCAGCAACAGGCGGATATTGAAACTCGCGCCACCTGGGCAGCAACTAAGGCTGCACTTGGGCAATAAGCGCACTCTACCTTTTGTGTAAAGTTTACACAAAAGGTAGAGTGCATGGTGGCGTGGCGCGCAAGCTATGCTGTATAGTAGAAGCATGAGCATGTTGGACAAGCTGAGTCGCCTAAAAGTGCCGGAATTGAGTCGACGTGCATTTGCCGCTATCTGTGCTCTTACAGCGCTTGCGCTGCTAATCGCACTGTGGCTTGCCTCTGGCCAACATACTTTTGACTTATTTCAGACTCGGGGACAAATCGCAAACAGAGAACGCACGCTGTTAATTTTCTCTATGCTGCTTGCAGCGTTAGTGCTGGTGCCGGTGTATTACATGCTGTACACATTTGCCTGGCGCTACAAAACCGGTCACGATCACAAGTACAGCCCCAACTGGGACACGGACAAGAAATATGAAACGATTTGGTGGGGCATCCCAATTGCCATTATTACCGTCTTGGCAGCGGTTACTTGGGTAACGTCTCACAGCTTGGATCCGTACAAGCCGCTCAATGATGATCGCCAGCACCTCAAAGTGCAGGTCATTGCGCTGCAATATAAGTGGCTTTTTCTATATCCAGACCAAGAAGTGGCTAGCGTGAATAAACTCGTAATTCCAAACAAATGGCCAATTGAACTAGACATTACCAGTGACGCGCCCATGAACTCTTTCTGGGTGCCGCAGTTGTCCGGCCAAATTTATGCCATGCCCGGTATGTCCACCAAATTACATCTGGACGCCCAGCAGCGAGGGACGTTTAAGGGCATGTCCAGCAATATCAGCGGCGCCGATTTTTCTAAAATGAACTTCACGGTTGAGTCAGTCGGTATTGAAGACTTTAAAACCTGGGTCACTAATGCTAAGCAGGGCGGGCATTTTACGGCTGACAGCTACACCAAGTTAGCCAAGCCTGGCGGGGCACAGCCAGTCACCTATCACCTACATGATAAGTCAATTTACGATAATGCTATTATGAAGTATATGGGTGGTCATCAATGATATTTGCAAGCTGGCTCGGCAAACTAGACTGGAGCTATTTCTGGCACGGCTGGGTACAGTTTGGCGGCCAAATCGCTACAGTTGGCGGGGCGCTGACAGTTTTGGCGGCGCTGATTTACTTTAAGAAACTCGGCTGGTTGTACCGCAATTGGCTGACAAGTCTGGATGCCAAAAAAATTGGGGTCATGTACATTGTGGTCAGCGTGGTCATGCTGCTACGCGGTTTTGGGGATGCCATTATGATGCGCCTGCAGCAAATCCTGGGTAGCGGCGGCGGCCACGGCTTTTTAAGCGGCGATCACTTCCAACAGGTCTTTACCGCCCACGGCACGATTATGATTTTCTTTGTGGCCATGGGCCTGATGTTTGGCATTATTAACCTGATTTTACCGCTGCAATTGGGTGCGCGCGACGTTGCCTTTCCGCTCCTAAACTCCATAGCATTTTATCTGTATCTGGCTGGCGTTATCTTAGTCAATTTATCCTTAGTATTTGGCGAATTTGGCGCCGTGGGCTGGCTGGCCTATCCACCGCTATCAGAGCTGGCGTATAGCCCCGGACCAGGTGTAGATTATTGGCTGTGGAGCATTCAAATTGCCGGTATTGGCAGCACACTTTCTGGCATTAACTTCTTGGTGACAATTCTCAAAAAACGCTGCAAGGGCATGACGCTCATGAAAATGCCCATCTTCTCCTGGAGCATTTTAGCTACCATGATTTTGCTGCTCTTGGTCTTCCCGATTCTTACCGCCACGCTGTTCATGCTCAGCTTAGACCGCAGCATGGGCATGCATTTCTTTACCGCCGATATGGGCGGTAACGCCATGATGTACATTAACCTTATCTGGGCCTGGGGCCACCCAGAAGTCTATGTCTTGGTGCTGCCAGCCTTTGGTATGTACTCAGAAATCGTGGCTACGTTTAGCCGTAAACGATTATTTGGCTACACCAGCATGGTCTGGGCCTTAATGGCGATCTGCGTACTGTCATTCTTTGTCTGGGCGCACCACTTCTTTACCATGGGCGCCGGCGGAAATGTAAACGCCTTCTTTGGCATTATGACTATGGTTATTGCTATTCCAACAGGGGTCAAAGTCTTTAACTGGTTGTTTACAATGTATCAGGGTAGGGTGCATTTTGACACGCCCATGTGGTGGTTCATGGCCTTTGCCACCACATTCTTAATCGGCGGCGGCACCGGTGTTATGTTGGCTGTGCCGGCTATTGATTTCCAAGTTCACAACAGCCTCTTCCTGGTGGCGCACTTCCATAACACCATTATTGGCGGTGTGGTCTTTGGCTACCTGGCTGGCATTGCCTACTGGCTGCCCAAAATATTTGGCTTTAAGCTGCACGAGCGTCTGGGCAAGGCCGCGGTGTACTGCTGGGTTACCGGGTTCTTTACCGCCTTTATGCCGATTTACCTGTTAGGCTTTATGGGCGCCACCCGCCGCATGGAGCAATTTGATCCAGCGCTGCAATACCAGGGTCTGTTTATAATTTCCGGCATTGGTACAGCGATCATTGGCCTGGGCGTGCTGCTGCAAGTGGTGCAGCTAGGCTACAGCATTTGGAAGCGCAAAGAACTGGCGGCCGGGCATGACCCGTGGCACGGCCGCACGCTTGAGTGGTCCGTGCCATCGCCAGCGCCAGAGTATAATTTTGCTCGGCTGCCGGTTGTTACGGAGCGCGATGCTTTCTGGGTGGCTAAGCACGGCGGTCCCGCGCTGTATAGCGGCCCTTTTAAAGACATTGAAGTACCAAAAGAGTCGGGCGTTGGCTTAGTGGTAGGCCTGGCTGCCGCGGTCTTTGGTTTTGGCGTTATTTGGCAGCTGTGGTGGCTGCTCCCCATTGCGCTGGCGGTTATTATTGGCACCCTTATTAAGCAAACCTACGTAGAAGAAACGGAACGCATAATCCCCGCTAAGGAGCTTAAGGCATGAGTCGGCAAAAGTACGAGTCGCCGACCACTAACGCCGTTGGGCTAGGCTTCTGGGTCTACCTAATGACGGACTTAATGTTGTTTGCTACGCTGTTTGCCACCTATGGCGTACTACGCGGCAATACCGCAGGCGGGCCAGCCGGACACGATATATTTAGCCTTAAGCTAGTGTTTGCAGAAACGATAATTCTGCTAGTCAGCAGTCTAACTGCTGGACTGGCGCTGCTCAGCGCTCATGCGGGCCGTAAAACACGTATGTTGCAGCTGCTCGTTATAACGGGCGTTCTAGGTGCTCTTTTCTTAGGGCTAGAAATCAATGAATTTAGAGTCTTGTTGGCCGATGGTCATTCATGGCAAAACAGCGCCTTCCTATCAAGCTACTTTACGCTGGTGGGCACGCACGGCTTACACATTTTTGCTGGCTTGATTTGGCTGGTTGCTACCGTCTGGTATGCACTCAAGCGGCCGCTGTCGCCTAGGTTTATGCAGCGCCTGACCATGTTTAGTTTGTTCTGGCACTTCCTGGATTTGGTCTGGGTCTGTATCTTTAGTATTGTCTACCTTATGGGAGTTTTGGCGTGACCAGCAAGGCATACCTGACCGGCTTTATGATGTCGCTGAGTCTAACTGTGACGGCCTTTATTTTGGTCTATGGCGCCACGTCCGTCGGCGGATCGCCGCTCAGCCAAGGTTGGCTTATAGCCGTTATTGCTAGCTTGGCGGTTTGCCAGCTGGTGGTTCAGGGCATGTACTTTTTGCACTTGTCTAGCAAGGGCAAGCCGGGTCGGTCACTGCAAATTATGTTGTTTGTGCTGGTCATGGCGGCTATTGTAGTGGGCGGCTCAATCTGGGTTATGCATAACCTAAACTACCGTATGATGCCCGGCGAGCAAAAAGTCACTGAAACTATTCAAGACAAAGAAAATATTCATCACCACTGATGCGATTTAGAGACCTCATAATCGTTACAAAGCCGGGGATTATTTTTGGCAACGTGTTGGCCACAGCCGCTGGCTGGGCGGTTGGCGGTGGTCGGTCTGTGCAGCAACTGCTGGCCTTGGTTGTTGGAACAAGTTTGGTGATTGCCGGTGCCTGCGTGGTCAACAACTACCTAGACAGAAAGCTGGATGTGCACATGACGCGCACTGCCAAACGAATCACAGCCACCGGTATTTTAGATGGCCGCGTGGCGGCGCTGTATGCAGGGATTTTGTTTACGGCTGGCCTAGCAATTTTGCTTTGGGGCACAAACATCATAGTTGTGATTATTGGTGTACTCGGCGCGCTGTTATACGACACGGCCTACACCCTCAGTAAGCCCAGAACGCACCACGCGACATTAATCGGCACGATTCCGGGCGCTACGCCGCCGCTGGCTGGGTATGTGGCCGCTACCGGGCATTTTGACGCCGTAGCCTGGCTGCTATTTGCGGCTATGGCGGCTTGGCAAATGCCGCATTTTTACGCCATTGCACTCAGACGCCAAAA
>JAGQNO010000019.1 GCA_020428025.1 Candidatus Saccharimonadota bacterium
GCGTAAAATAGCCCGCGCGATTGCAACCCGTTGACGCTGGCCACCAGAAAGTTTAATACCCTTCTCTCCGACTAATGTGTCGTAGCCATATGGTAAGTCGGCAATGAATTCATCCACGTAGGCGGCTTTGCCGGCCGCTTCAATTTCTGCGCGGGTGCAGCCCGTAATGCCATAGCCAATATTTTCAGCGATACTTCTATGGAATAATAATGGCTCTTGTGGCACATAAGAAATGAGTGACCGCAGCTGGCTCTGCCGCAGATCGCGAATATCCACTCCGGCCAGCTCTATCGTTCCAGCGGAGGTGTCCATAAACCTTAGCAGTAAACGCGTCAGTGTGGTTTTACCGCTTCCAGAATAGCCCACCACACCAACTTTTGTGCCGGGCTGGACAGTGAGTGAAACATCGCGCACAGCAGCCCGCTTACCGTATTTAAATGTCACGTTTGTTAGCTTAAGAACCAGCTTGTCAGAAGCAGTAATTGTTTTTGGACGCTGAACGTCAGTGATTACGGGTGCAACCATCATGGTCTTAACAGCATTATAGGCGGCGCTCATGGTACGTTCATACGTTTTAGTAAACTCAGCAATCTCTGTGGCAAGCGTAACCAGCCGCAGGACGTAGAGTTGTACTAAAATTACCATGGCTAATGTAATTTTATTTTGTTGATACAGCTGACTGGTACCAAAAAGCAATAGGACGGTTGCGGCCATAGCTAGGCTGTTGCGGCCAACATCGGCCGGAATTGATGTTATCCAGGAGATATACTGCACACGATTAAACTTGGCTAGGGGCTTAGATAATGATGCCAGCTCGTACTGTTCAGCAGCAAAAGTCTTAACGGTAATGGCGTTAGACAGTGCGTCGCCTATTTTGCCGTCAACATTGCTTGCAACATCACTGAGCTTACGTCGATATTTAAAGCGCCATAGACTAATCATGTAGGTAAAACCAAGAATGATCGCCACGCACACAAACGTAATCATGGCCAGCGGCAAAGATTTTGCGGCCAGTACGGCAAAGCTAGCAGTAATGATAACAATGTACTTGGGGATTTGCAGGAAAGCGGCACCAGAATATTCTTGGAATGCATCCCGCAGCCTAAGCGCCTGCCCGCTGATAGAGCCGGCGTAGTTATTGGCATAGAAATCGTAATCTTTACCTAGATAGTTTTTTATAACGGCCATTTGCAAGTGTTGCCCGCTAATTTCCCCGAGTTTAGATGCCATTAAACCGCCCACTGTCCAAAGAATGGCATGCAAAACAGCCAGCCCAGCAATGACAGCCAAGTAATGGCCCACTTGGTCAAAATGCCTGGTAATAATTGCCTGCAGGGCGTAGGCTACATACAGCGGAATTATTGCGTGTAGCACCGCAAATGCCGGCGGCCGAGTAAAGAACCAAATCACCATCTGCGGCTTTGCAGTCAATATACTCTTCCAGAATAGTCTGTGTATCTGGCGGTTAACCACCTTTTCACGACCATTGGCAATTATCTGCTGCACCATAGGAATTTATTTCTTGCGAACCAAGAAGAACGTGCTGGGCCCAAAGTAGGTCTTAGCCAGGGGAACTTGCATAAAGCGCTCAAAGGTCAGCATGACGGCGCGCGGCATGACTTTTTTAAGGCCGGGGGAACGCAAGTTAGAGACACTTAAAATCCGCACCGGTTCTAGGCCGGCAGCCTGGAGCTGACTAGCAACGGTGTGGGGGTTGTGGTTTACAAACGGGATTTCATCGTCGCGTTGGTTTTCTTTGGAACGGATGTCAACCGGCTCTACGGGCAACTTCTTGCCTTTTACCAGGTGTTTCAGGCGGTTACGGAAGTGCGCATAGTTAGCAACTTCTATAATGGCCAGGCCGTCTTTAGATAGCACGCGGGCAATCTCTTTAAACTCTGGTGCCGGATTAGGCAGGTGGTGCATAACGCGAATCATGGTCAACAAATCAATAGAGTCATCCTTAAATGGCATGTCGGCCGCTTGGACCAATTGCCGATCCACTTCTGGGTGGTCTTTTAGGAACTCCGCGCCGATGTCTAGCTGCTGCTGGCTGGGCTCTGCCAGGGTAACGCGGTCTGCGTATTTCTTTAAGAAGACGCATAGGCGGCCGTAGCCACCACCAATGTCTACAGCGTGCTTAAAGTGTTTGCCGCGCAAGAGGCGGCTGATAGCCATTTGTTCTGCATCGTTTTCATAGTCGCGGCCGTCCCAGTAGCGGAGGTAGTTGTGTGTGGGGTCGTTATATTGATCGGCGCGTCGGGTGGTGCTTGTTTTAGTCATAAAGACCATTGTACCATTTTGCATGTCTTGACTAAACGTTTTATAATGCTTTAGGTAAGTGTAAGGACAACTATTAGATTTATGACAAAAAAGTTTCGCGTTCCAGCTGGGTTTGCAGTAACGGAGTTAATCATTGCGATACTTGTAGTGGCTGGCCTAGCGACTACTGGCTGGCTTGTGCTGCATCGGCAAAAAACACCCACTTCTACAAACTCAGTATCTAAGAGCCAGACAAGCACCGCATCAGCGGCAAAAACAACCATTGATACTACTGCCGTCACCGCCGCCGCCAACAACGTAGAGGCCGCCGCGGACGCCAATGTGGACGCAGCCGTAGAAACAAATATAAATAGCGCCGCTGGTGCCGTAGAGCAACTTACAGGAGCGTATGATGAAGCTAATTTCTAATCTTTCCCGAGGCGCGGCGCTGGCTGTAGCTGGTACGCTCCTGCTACCTGCTGTAACTTTTGCAGCCCCAAAAACAGATAAACAAAGTGGCTTTTGTAAAGGCCTGGCAGCCCGGGCAGCCGCTGCTCAAGACCAGACCAATAACTTTGAAGCTAAAGTAAAGCAAACCTGGGCAACCCAAGACCAAACTCAGGCCGTGCAAGCACAATCTGTTGATTCTGCCGTTGCCAGCCAACGCGCAGAGGCAGATACCAAACTGGAGACAGAACTAGCCAAAGTAGAGGCCGCTGCCACCACCAATTCCCAAAAACAGGCCGTGGCAACCTACCGCGCCGCTGTTAAAAAGGCTGTTGCAGATCGCCGCGCCGCTTACGACGCTGCTCGTCAAACCTTCCGCGCCGGAGTCTCTGCTGCCACGCAGTCTCAGCGCCAAAGTGCACTGAACAAAATCGCTGCCTACAAGGCCTCTTCTGCAGAAGCCCTTGCCAGCGCCAGCAGCACTTGTGGCTCCGCTGGTACCACTGATGCCAGCATTCGAAGCAACCTAAAAGCTGCCCTTAAAGAAAATCACCAGGACTTTAAAGCTCAAGAGAAGACCAAACCAGCTGGCCAACAAGTAAAGAGCCTGGCCCAAGCTCGCAAAGACGCCTTTAAGGCTGCCGACGATGCCTTCAATAAGGCCATGGCTGCCGCCCACGACCAACTCAAAGCCGCTCTTACAAACGAATAAGCGTATCCAACTCCTGGGTGCGCGCCACCGGTAGATGGTAGTAATCGCTGGCACTGGCCGCGTTGTGACTCATAGTTATATAGAGCCGCTTGCGCCACGCGGCAAGGTTGCGTCGCCGCGTTGCTACCACGCGACTTCTAGAAATGATGTAGGTAGCTTTATTCGTAGCAAAACGAAGCTCTGGATACTGACCGCGCAGCGCTGTAAGCGCTGCCGGAACATCGACATGATCATGAAACCCATAGGTCAGCGTTAAGTGACAAATGCCGTCCAGGAACGATAAGTCGTTAAAGCTAGCCCGTTCCTTAGGCGGGATATGCGCTGCCTCTGCGGTCTTAACCGTTACGATGACCACATGCTCCGGCAGCTCATGCAGCTTCATGGCGGTAGCGTGCAAAGCTAGCGGCGTGTAGTCGTGCGAGCTGCCCAAAAATACGGCCGCTCCTGGCAATCGTTTTATGGTTGGATGGCCCATGTGCAGCGCCACAATAAAGTCGCCAAGCTTGCCTGCAATAGACCGACGCTCGCGCGCCACGATGGCATCGCCGCGCTGCCAGGTGGTGATGAGCACACACATCACCGCGCCCAGAGCCAGCGGAATTATGCCGCCATGCCAAATCTTATCTACATTGGCCGTAATCAAAAGTATGTCCATAGGAATCAGCACTAGAATGGCAGCCGCCATAATCGCCCAAGACTTTTGGAAGACTCTTCTAAGCACCACCAAAAACAGTAGGCTGTCCGCGGCAAGTGTGCCACAAACAGCCACACCATATGCCCCTGCCAATTGCTCTGAGCTGCCAAAACCCAAGACCAGCAGCACTACACTTATAAATAGCAAGCCATTGACTGCAGGGATATAAATCTGGCCGACTTCTTTAGCGGAGGTGTGCTTAATAAACAGCTTTGGCAGCAGTCCTAAATGCACTGCCTGCCTGGTCAAAGAAAAGGCACCGGCAATAACCGACTGAGAAGCGATTAAGGTGGCCACAATTGCCAGCAGCGCCACCGGCAATTGCCAAGCCACGGGGAACAGTTGTACCACCAAGTTGCCCTGATGTGACCCCCCGCCAAGCATCAGCGCGCCCTGCCCCAAATAGCACAGTGCCAGTGCCGGAAAGACTACCGCAAACCAAGCCGCACTAATAGCCGGGCGACCAAAATGACCCATGTCCGCATACAGCGCCTCTGCGCCAGTAATGGCTAGCACAATTGCGCCCAGCGCCAGCAGACTTAACAGCGGGTGGGCACCTGCAAATTGCAGCGCCACCACCGGCGATAAAGCCTTGAGCACGCCCGGCTGCTGCATAATTTGATGTAGGCCACCGGCGGCAATCGTTACAAACCACAGCAGCATAACCGGCCCAAACAGCTGGCCAATGCGGCCACTACCATAGCGCTGCAGCAAAAACAGCCCGGTTAGAAGCACAATAGTCAGCGGCAAAATATAGCTATGAAGCGTTGGCAGCGCCACGCCAAGCCCTTCCGCGGCAGATAGCACAGAGATGGCAGGCGTTATGGCGCTATCACCAAAGAATAGCGACACGCCCACAATGCCCACCAACGTCCAAATGGCCAAGCCCTTCCACCTGCCACGGGACTTTAGTAGCGCTACTAGCGCCAGAATGCCGCCCTCGCCCTTGTTGCCGGCGGACATAATGAGGCCAATGTATTTTACAGAGACCACAAGCGTTATGGTCCAGATTAATAGCGATAGTAGCCCCAGAATGTTTGCGGGCGTCACAGGCAATCTGTCGCCCTCCAGGCCAAAGATTGCCTGCAGTGCGTAAAGCGGACTGGTGCCAATATCGCCAAAGACGACGCCCAGCGCACCAAGAGACAAGGCCGTAATGCCACTGCGGCGTTTGGTTACCATAAGCGGTATTATAACGTAAATCGACGCTTTACATGCAGTCCACTGAGGACCGCAAACAACAAGCCCAGAACAACCACGTAGACGGCGCGGTCAATCACGTTAGCTGCCACAATCGATGTGAGCCCAATACCGTGCAGCTTGGTAGAAAACGCTAAAAACGCTTCTCTTATGCCGATGCCGCCAGGAGTAAGCGACACAAACAGACTAAAGTTGGCCGCGCCGGCATAGGCCACTACTTGACGCAAACTAGCTCCTGCTTGCACCATTTGCAGTTCCACAAAATAAATCAGCACATAGCAGGCCATCTGCGCGGCTACCGCCAACGTAAGCATGGTAAGCAGCCTGGGCGTTAGGTGCAGCCGCGCCTGCGGCCACTTTTTTTGAGCCGCTCTAAGCACCAACCACACAACGCCAATTACACCAAAAAAACCCAGGATGGCCAGTGGCCAATACTGCCCGCTGGACGCCAGCAGCAACAGACCGCTCAAGACGGCATAGACGGCGTAGTACAAGAGCGTAGCAAACGTGTAGGTGCGCAGTTTTAGACCGTGCTTTTGCTTAAGATACACGGCACGAACGCCAGGCCCACTCTGTCCCGGACCAAAAAAATTAGCAATAGTAGAGTAGCTGGTTAGCGCCATATTTTCTGCCGACTGTATGTGCAAACCGCATATTTTTAATAAAATCCAATAGGCCCAGGCAATGCAGCCGATTGACGCCAAAAATAGCACTCCAATTACCGCCAGACCACCCGGATTGGCCTGCGACAAAGTGCTCCCTACCTCTGGATGATGTCGCCAATACCAAGCGAACAGGCCGCCAGTTACCAAAAGCAGCAGCGGAGCGGTCCATCTTGGCAAACGTAGTTTCATGTACTTGTAGTATACAAGAAACGGCTATCCAGTGGGCCGCAAGTTGGTTACAATACTGCTTATGACTGCTCGCACGCACGATCTGGCGGCCTTTACCGGCCTGGTAGCTGTGATTGCCTACCTACCCTTGCCCGCAATTAACTTGTCCACGCTGCTGCTGGGTCTACTGCTCAACCAAATTGGCGGAATCGTGCCGGACATTGATCAGCCAGCTGCGCCGCTGTGGCGCAATCTGCCCATTGGACGGTTTATTGGTAAAATTGTGGGCGGCAGCCTGGGCGGACATCGATTTTTATCCCACTCCCTGCTTGGAGTCGCTTTGTTTGGCTTTGTGCTGCGCGTGGTTTTGGGCTACTTAACCCCTGTCTTGGGTCACGCCAACACCGGCTATTTGTGGTGGGCGTTTATGATTGGCATGGTAAGCCACCTCATTATGGATACCCTAACTAAAGACGGCGTGCCGTGGCTGCTGCCGTGGGGCTTTAAGTTTGGCTTTCCGCCGCTGCGCAGGCTTAGGATTCACACCGGCAACTGGGTGGAGCTATTTGTAGTGTTCCCGCTGCTGATTGGCATTAACGTTTGGTTGGTGGGGTCGCATCACGCAACTTTTTCACATCTGTTGCAGCAAGTTCGCTAGTTTACACTCCGGCGCTCATAGGCTACACTTACCGCTAATGATTCATGAAACCACCAACGATTCCACCCCCAGCCAACATGCCTCCTCTAAACTTCCCCTGGCCTTAGCCGGAGCAGCCGTTGTAACGGCGCTCATCTTAGTACTGTTTTTGGGCAAACACGACACACCAACTCAAGCCCCCAGCGTGCAAACCACAAGTACACCATCTAGCTTATCTGTAACATCCGCCGGTGGGGCCATAGGTCAGGCAGCCGGGGCGGCTGTGCCTGCTCCGTCTAGCAGCATGAGCCCTACGGGTAATCCGCAAGAAGTTGGTGGCTCTGGCTTGGGCGCAACGCAAGCTCCAAGCGGCGGCCAACTAATTATTAAGTAGGCGTGGCCAAATAACGCGGCCACGGACATCGTGCGTAGACAGCCAGCCAAAGTGGCGACTATCGCTGCTGGCAGCCAAATAATCGCCGATTACAAATAATTTGTCGTCTTCAATGCGCTCAATGCGTTTAATTTTTTCGCGGCCGTCGTGCTGGACAATTACTACTTGGCCGGGACGTAAGCGGCGGCGCTTAAAAAACGATGTTGCCACAACCAATTTGCCCGGTTTTAAACGCGGATACATACTTTTGCCAACAACTCGTCTAAGGAAAACTAAACTCAAGCTGTCTCCTTTTTGGTCTCCCAGAAGATTTCTGCTATCTGATCAATCAGGTCTAGCAGCTTCTGGCCCTCTGCCGGCTCTGCGTGGTGTTTGCAGTCCGATGCCTGCTTAGTGGCGCGCCACACCAAATCGTGCAGCTCCGGATACTTGGCCAGGTGTTCTGGCTTAAAATAATCGCTCCAGAGCACCCACAGGTGCTGTTTAACCAGCTCTGCACGCTGCTCTTTAATCATCAAGGCGCGCACGCGGTTATCGCCATCAAAACCTGTCATTTTGTCTTGGATTGCCTTAACGCTCTGCGCCTCTATGCGCGCCTGCGCTGGGTCATACACGCCACAAGGCAAATCGCAGTGAGCGTAGACTGGCTTAATTTTAAACATGGGGAACCCTCCTTAGTTACTAACTATAGTATAGCGTGCGACTTAAAAAACGCTGTGAGCTAGGTAACGTTTTCTGCTCGCCACTGCGCAATTGCTGCATGATTACCGCCTTTGAGCACCTCTGGCACCACTAACCCACGGAACTCATCTGGACGCGTGTACTGCGGAAACTCCACGCTCTGGTCGTCCTGCTGAAACGATTCAATCTCTGCCGATTCTGCCCCGCCCAGCACACCCGGCAGCAGCCGCACCACGCTATCAATGATAGTCATGGCCGGTAACTCACCGCCCGTTAGCACATATGGACCTAGGCAAAACTGCTCGTCCACCCACTGGGTGACACGCTCATCGTAGCCCTCGTAGCGTGGGCAAATTAGAATCAGACCGGTCTTATCTGCCGCTAGGCGTTTAGCGTCGGACTGCTTATACTGCCTGCCGCGCGGCGTTGGCAGTAAAACTTTGGCGGTTGGGTCCTGCTCTTTTGCATACTCTATGGCTGCCACCAATGTGTCTACCCGTAGAAGCATGCCATCGCCGCCGCCGTAGGGCGTGTCGTCTACGGTGCGACGTTGCCCCAGCCCAAACTGCCGTAGGTCTACCGTCTGATATTCTACAATGCCTTTATCTTGCGCCTTCCACAGCATGCTGCTGCCCAAAACGCCCGCGAACATATCCGGAAACAAGGTAATTATTTGGATTTTCATATCTGTAATTATAGCATTCTGTGTATTATTGCCCCGCCCGCCTAAAAACGACTAGTACATGATGCCTGATTTGTGGCGCCGGACACTTCTCTGAAACCAAAAAACGCCTCAATAAAGAGGCGTTTCTTAGCACATATAAAGCTCCCATCATTGTTTTGATTGCGATGATGGCTCGCAGAGCTTTTTGTTTTTAACAGGGTCCCCTGTAAATTTTTGTGAGGACTAGGCGCTAGTATAGGCCTATATGTCTAGATCGTCAAGGTCTGCCAGCTCTTTGCGGGCACGGGCTAGGCGGTCATTAGCTTGGTCTTGTTCTTTGGCAGTTGTTTCATCGTAGTTGTTGTGCTGCCGCTGGGCGTCCTCGTATTCTGCCACGATGTCGTACTTGTTCTTTTCTTCGCCCATCATAGCTGGGTTGTCAGTGCTTAGAGGGGCGTCTGAGTCAGTGTCGCCCGCGTCATCATCTGTAGAATTGCCAACAGGCGCAGATGCGTCGTCCTGGACGGCGCCAGGCTTTGGCGCGCCGTTGTCTACAATGCGTAGGTTGTAGCGAGCCTCATTCTTGGTACCTAGGGCGCGCAGTAAGGTGCGCAGACTCTGCGCGGTGGCCCCGCGCTTGCCAATAACGCGTCCCAAATCTTCTGGGTCTACGGTAAGTTCTAGCAGAACACCTTTTTCATCTACGCGGCGGTCAATAACCACGGCGTCTGGCTTTTCTACCAGAGATTTAACGACATATTCAACAAATTGCTGATCAATAGTAGCGGACATAGCGGCCTCCCTTTCAGTTACGGTCTATAGTCTAGTATAGCAGCTGTTTAGGCTTCTGGGGTAGCTTCTGCGGCGGCATCAGCGGCAACTTCCGCCTGCTCTGCTTCTTCTACAACTTCTTCTTGAGCGGCTTCTTCTACCTCTGGGGCAGGTGCCGTGCTGCGACGCTTGTCTGCATTGCGGACAGTGCGCTCTTTGTCTGCGCTGAGCTTAACCCAAGCAGGTAGCTTAACGCCGTTGTTTTTAAGCAAACGAGCGGCCCGCTCAGATGGCTGAGCGCCGTGCTCCAAGTAAAAAGCGGCTTTTTCTTTGTCTACAACCAGCTCTTTGCTGTGTGGATTGTAGTGGCCCAGGTTGGCAACAATCTTGCCGCTGGTAGGGGTCCGGCGTGAGTCTTGAACGACGACGCGGAATTGAGCGTGACCTTTGCGGCCAGTGCGCTGCATACGAATGACGAGCATCCCTATCTCCTTGTTAAATGATTTTGCTATTGTAGCACGTCACCTCTGTTTTGGCAAATATCCAGAAGTATGATATAAAATATTATCTCATGCCAATGCCTAAAGACTGCCCGATTAGCAGCCGCGGCTGTACAGTCCCGCCCGTCTTTTGCCAGGCCAACTTTTACATTCGGCTATTTTGCAGGCTACACCTTAGTCTGATTCTTATACCAAGCCAATGCCGCCTCAGCCGCCTTCTGCTGTCCGGCCTGCTTGGAAGAGCCGGTGCCTTTGCCGCGCAGCTTGTCGCCCACGTAGACGCCTACGGTAAAAATCTTGTCGTGGTCTGGCCCGTCCTCAGACAGCACTTTGTAGACAGGCGTGACGCCCTCCGCAGCCTGAGCGGTTTCTTGCAGATGAGATTTGGGGTCCATCCAGGAGCCTGTGGCCAAAATTTCCTCAAAAGTAGAAAGGATGTTTTCTGTAATAAATATTTTGGCCGCTTCCCAGCCTTGGTCCAGGTACAAGGCGCCAATAACGGCCTCAAAGCTGTTGGCCAAAATTTGAGCGCGTGCGCGTTCTGACCCCTGTTTTTCACCGCGACTTAGGCGCAACAAGTCAGCAAAGCCGCAGCGCTCGGCGGCGGCGCCAATACTTTCTGTGCGCACTAGACTAGAGCGCCAGTTGGTTAAAATGCCTTCTGGCTCGCCGTGGTTCAAATATAGATATTCCGTAACAACCAGCTCCAGCACGGCATCGCCCAGAAACTCTAGGCGTTCATTGTGCTCAGAGGCGGATTTGCGGTGCTCGTTTAGGTATGAGCGGTGAGTAAAAGCGGTCACCAGCAATTGAATATCTTTAAACGTAACGTGTAGCTGGTCGCGGGCAAAGTTGATGTAGGGGTTTAGGTCCATAGTTAGAGTTTAGCATCTCTTATTTTTTTCATGCCAAGTAGGATAAGTTTGCCGATGTCTTCGTAGGCGATTTTATCAATTGCCTCATTGGCGGGCAGCCATTCTAGGCCAGCCATCCAGTCTTCTGGCACCAACTTGTCTGTGTCGCCCTGGGCCTGGACTAGAAAGATGTGCATAGTCATAAGCACCAGCGTGTGGCTACGCCTATACCTAAAGTTGACCTTGCCCAGCCAGTTCATCATCTTGATGTCTGTTAGGCCGGTTTCCTCTGTTATTTCGCGCGCGGCAGTTTCTTTTGGCTCTTCACCGGGTTCTACGTGACCCTTAGGAATGGTCCAGCGATTTTTGGCATCTCTAATAAGCAAGAGCTCCAGCTGGCCATTGACGGTGCGCCTAAAAATAACGCCGCCGGCCGTGGTCTCATGGACCGCCTCATTGATAACTGGGCGTCTATTTACTAGCTTTTTTAGCCCTTGGACGGGCTTTGGTCGATGCATTACTTTCTGATTCTTCTTTCTGACGGAGCAGCGTGCCAAGCACGCCATTTACAAATTTGCTGGAGTTATCGCCTCCAAAGGCCTTGGCCAGCTCTACGGCCTCATTTATGACTACCTTGGGCGGTACGTCTTGCGCGTGCTCTAGCTCATACAGGCCTATGCGCAGGACCAATCGGTCCATGCGAGCAATTTGGTCAATGGGCCATTCTGGCGCCACTGGTTGCAATTTGGCGTCAAGCTCTGCGGCGAGATTGGAAACACCTTGTGTGAGCTGCTCTATGAAGGCAACATCGTCCACCATATCTTTGTAGCGGTCTACGTTGCGAGCCAGAACAGCGGCCAAGTCAAAATCTGCGTCTGCGGCGTCTACTCTAAACTCTTCTTCATAGAGGGTTTGCAGTGCGATTATTCGTCCCAGGTGCCGATTGGATGCCATTTGTTAATTCCTGTTTAATCGTGCCAGCCAATGCTGACAATTGGCTTAAGCTTTGCCAGTTTCTTTTTTGGTGGTGCGTGCCTTAACCGGCGACTTGGCGTTAACCGCGCGGGCCAATTTAAGCACTAAGTGACTGCGACGAGCACCGGTGGCCCGGGGGCTGGTGCGCTTCTTGGGCTTACCCATGTTTTGTCCTCCTCTTAGGTGGCATGTTAACAAATATTAGCCCCATTGTACCGCGGCTACCTCTGTTGGTCAAGGGCGATTCAACTCAGCTAACCA
>JAGQNO010000001.1 GCA_020428025.1 Candidatus Saccharimonadota bacterium
ATTATGCGGCTGTTTGAAATTAACACTATGACGCGGCAAGCAGAAGAAGCATTTCTGCAGGCTGCGCCCATGACGCAGATTATGCAAGAATCGCCAGAGGTACTGGACGATGCCGCCGCCCAGCCGCTCAAGATTACTGCTGGTAAAGTAGATTTTTCCAATGTCAGTTTTGCCTACCGTGACAATAATGCGGAACAAACCGTTTTTGATAATTTAGAACTCTCCATTGAGCCGGGCGAACATGTGGGCCTGGTTGGCCCCAGTGGCGGCGGCAAGTCTACGCTCACCCGTCTGCTGCTGCGCTTTGACGATATTACGAATGGCGCCATTTTAATCGACGGTCAAGACATTCGCCGCATCACCCAAACCAGCCTGCGCGACGCGGTTGGCTATGTGCCGCAAGAACCGCTGCTGTTTCATAGAAGTATCCGTGAAAACATTGCCTATGGACGTCCCGATGCCACCCAAGCGCAAATTGAAAACGCCGCCCAAGAAGCTCAGGCGCACGACTTTATTAGCAAGCTACCAAACGGCTACGAGACCGTGGTGGGTGAGCGCGGCGTCAAACTGAGCGGCGGCCAGCGCCAACGCGTTGCTATTGCTCGCGCTATCTTAAAAGATGCCCCTATCTTAGTACTCGATGAGGCAACTTCTGCGCTTGATTCAGAAAGCGAAAAAGCCATTCAGACTGCCTTGTGGGAGCTCATGAAAAACAAAACTTCGCTAGTAATTGCCCACCGCCTCAGCACAATTCAGCGCCTAGACCGCATCCTGGTTTTGGATAATGGCCAAATTGTGGAGCAAGGCTCGCACAAAGAACTCTTGGCAGCCAAAGGTCTGTACGCCAAGCTGTGGGCGCACCAATCTGGTGGGTTCATAGAGGACTAGCAAAATGAAATAGCACCCGCCATGGGTGCTATATCATTTTATGAGTTTTTGTTACTCAGCGGTTTTCTGAGCAGCTTCAGATTCTGTAGCTTCTACAGAGCCTTCAGCGGCTGGGACGGCGCTGGCATCGGCTTCTTCGGCGTCGCCACCGGCGGCGTCGTTAGCTGCAGCCAGGGCGCTTGGTTCGTAAACGGTGGCAATGGCTTGGTCTGGGTCCATTTCTGGATCTAACTCTACGCTTTCAGGGAGAATCAGGTCTGCCACGGTGGCTTTGTCGCCTACTTCTACTAGTTTTTCTGCGTTGTAGTAGAGGCAGTCTGGTAATTTGGCAGGCAAAGCAAAGACGGTGATTTCATCTAGGTTGTTAATGACAATCAGGCTGTTGCGCTCGGCTGGGCTGGACTCGTTACCCTCATTGTACTGAGGCTTGATTGGCACGATAGCGTCCACGGTTTGGTTAGCATCTACAGCGTTAAAGACCACGTGCACTAGTTGCTGCTTGCGCGGCTCAAACTCTGCTTCTTTAATCATGGCGGTGTACTTTTTGCCATCGGCCGTGAGTTCTACGGGGTGGTGACGGCCAGCACCTTTGTAGGCCAAGGTAAGCTCACGCACATCGCCCTGGACGATGATGGAATCCTTACCGTGGTTGTGGATAACGGCTGGCACCACGCCTTCTTTGCGCAGGTGTTTTACCGCTTTACCGGTTACTTTGCGCGGCGCTAGTGTGACCGCAACTTTGTCGTTAGACATAAAAAATACTCCTTGTTTGCCCCGTATTATAACAGATTAGCTACGGTAAATAAACAGGCCTGCTATACTAGACGTATATGTTTGATTTTACCCACCTGGTGCAATCCGGCGGTCTCCTACTTTTGGCGCTCATTATTTTTTCTGAATCTGGTATGATGGTAGGCTTTTTGTTCCCGGGCGATACGCTGCTATTTAGCGCCGGCATCCTAGCCGCCTCTGGCCACTTGCCTATAGTGTGGACAATCGTGGTCATTGCCGCCGCCGCCATCATTGGCGATAACACCGGCTACCACATTGGTAAACACCTAGGACCGCGCCTATTCAAGAAAGAAGACGGCTTAATCTTCCGCAAAGACCTGATTATGAAAACAGAAAAATTCTATGAAAAATACGGCACCAAAACCATGCTAATCGCCCATTTTATTCCTGTTGTACGCTCTTTTGCGCCCGTCACCGCCGGCGCTGGCCGCATGGATTACAAACAGTTTGTTATTTTTGACGCTATTGGGGACACGGTCTGGGCCGCAAGTATCACTTTGCTGGGTTATTTTGTGGGCTCGCGTATTCCGGGTATTCAGAACTATGTTGAGCCAATTCTACTAATAATCATCCTTGCTACGCTGCTGCCGACCATCTACCATGCCATGAAAGACCCTAAGATTCGCGCCCGATTGAACGCGCGTTTTAATCGTATAATTTCCGTGCTAAAGAAGTAATTATCATTCAATCAGAGCGATGTCAGAATAAGAAATAGCACAAAGAATCCCACCAAGCTGGCCAGCAAAATAGCTTCTGTCTTAAAGGGTTTGTGCTTTACGGCTGAGTGAATCATTTTTACTAAGTTGTAGATAAAAATTGGTACATAAATGATGAGCATCCATATGTCTGCAGCAACTCTAGCTGAATCATCGGCGTCTGACGTATTTCCCACGCTGGACATCCAAACAGCCCAAGGAAAAATTATAGTCGCAAAACCAATGAAGACACTGATCAATCTATTTTTTTATGAACCCCATTCTATCCCCACTTTGTAGCAACGTTTCTGTAGTTATATTAGCACTCATGCAACTGGTAGCAGTCTGGCTATAACATTTTTGAAAGATACTGTCCGGTATAGCTCTTGTTGTTTTTGGCCACCTGCTCCGGCGCGCCTTCTGCCACCACTTGGCCGCCGCCGGCGCCGCCTTCTGGGCCCATGTCTAGTATCCAATCGGCGTTTTTAATGACGTCTAGGTTGTGTTCTATGACCACCATGCTGTTGCCGGCGTCAACCAGGGCGTGCAGCATTTGCAGCAGTTTGTCTACATCGGCCATGTGCAGGCCGGTAGTAGGCTCGTCCAAAATGTAGAGGGTGCGGCCGGTGGGTCGGCGGCTTAATTCCGTGCTTAATTTAATGCGCTGCGCCTCGCCGCCAGACAGCGTGGTGGCAGATTGGCCCAAGCTAATGTAGCCCAAGCCTACATCTACCAAGGTTTGCAGTTTGCGGGCAATGGCTGGCTGGTTTTTGAAGAATTCTAGGGCTTGCTCGCAGGTCATGGCCAACACGTCAGCGATGGTTTTGCCTTTGTAGTGAATTTCTAGGGCTTCACGGTTGTAGCGCTTGCCGTGACAGACTTCGCAGGGGACGTAGACATCTGGCAGGAAGTGCATTTCTATTTTGATTATGCCATCGCCGGCGCAGTTTTCGCAGCGGCCACCTTTGACGTTAAAGCTAAAGCGTCCGGGGGTGTAGCCGCGCAGTTTGGCATCTGGCAGGCTGGCAAACAGCTCCCTAATAGGGCCAAACAAACCGGTGTAGGTTGCAGGGTTGGAGCGCGGCGTACGGCCAATTGGCGACTGGTCAATAATAATAGCTTTGTCTAGTTCTTTGATGCCTTCTATACTATCGTGCTTGCCAGGAACCGTACTGGCGCGGTGCAGACGGGCCTGCAATTCTTTGGCTAAAATATCGTTAATAAGACTGGACTTGCCGGAGCCGGACACGCCGCTGACCACCACTAATTCTCCTAGTGGGATGTCTACAGAAACGTTACGCAGGTTATTTTCCCGCGCGCCTACAATACTTAGTTTTTTGCCATTGCCTTTGCGCCGTTTGGCTGGCACAGCGATTTTTTTACTGCCCTCTAGGTACTGCGCGGTTAGGCTGTTTTTAACCTTCATGACCTCTGCTGGTGAGCCGGCCGCCACTACGTGGCCACCATGAATCCCAGCACCAGGGCCAATGTCTAGCAGGTAGTCCGCGGCACGGATGGTGTCTTCATCGTGCTCCACCACTAGGACGGTGTTGCCTAAATCGCGCAGGTGTTTAAGCGTGTTGAGCAGACGGCCGTTATCGCGTTGGTGCAGACCAATGCTAGGCTCATCCAAAACGTACAGCACACCCATCAGGCCAGAGCCAATCTGGGTAGCTAGCCGAATGCGCTGGGCTTCGCCGCCACTCAACGTATTGGCAGCGCGTAGTAAGTTTAGATAATTGAGTCCCACATCTTGCAAAAATTGCATCCTAGCACCAATTTCTTTTAAGATTAAGTGCGCAATTTTGGTCTCTTTTTCATTGAGTTTTAGGCCGTGGAACCACTTGAGTGCGCTGTCTATGTCTAGCTGGCAGACATCCATAATAGAGCTACCCTTGACCGTTATGGCCAGGACTTCTGGCTTAAGGCGCAGACCGCCGCAAGCGTGGCAGGGCTTTTCTTGCATAAAGCGCTCTATGTCGCGCCTAATAAAATCGCTCTCTGTTTCTTTATGCCGACGCTCCAGGTTTGGAATGACGCCTTCATAGGTTGTGTCAAAATGACGACCGCCGCTGAGCGAAATCCGATACGTCTCATTGCCCGTGCCATACAGCAATTTGTCCATTTGCTCTGCGCTAAGCGTGCCGGTTGGTTCATGCAAACTAAAACCATGCCGATCCGCCACTGCCTGCAATTTACGCATGTACCAGTTGTCTACATTGACTCGGTTGTACGGCCTAATGGCGCCCTCTGAAATAGTTAGCCGGCCGTTAGGAATCACCAGCTCTGGGTCAACCTCTAGTCTGTTGCCCAGGCCGGTACAAACCGGGCAGGCTCCTTGGGGACTGTTAAAACTAAACGTCCGCGGCTCCAACTCCGGAATGGTAATTTCTGGGTGCTGCGGGCAGGCGTACATTAAGCTGTAGCTGGTGGTGGCGTTATTAGAGTCGGCATCCAGAATAACCAGTCGGCCCTCTGCCACCTCAAGCGCCTGCTCTACAGACTGGACTAAGCGGCCGCGGCTGGCTTCATCGTTTACTAAACGGTCCACCACTACTTCTATGCGGTGACGTTTAGCTTTGTCTAGCTCCGGGAATTCATCCAGCGCGTAAACCACGCCGTCTACCCGCACGCGGGCAAAACCGGCTCGCTGATACATTTCTGGGATATGTTCAAAGGCACCTTTTTTGTCTATTACTACTGGCGCTAGCACCATGATGCGCTTGCCAGTAGTAGAGGCCACGATCTGGTCCACAATACCGGCGCTGGTCTGACGCGTGACAGGCGTGCCATCTACCGGACAGTGAGGAATGCCAATGCGAGCATACAAAAGACGCAGATAGTCGTAAATTTCCGTAACGGTTGCCACCGTGGAGCGCGGGTTGCGGCTGGTAGATTTTTGGTCGATACTAATGGCCGGGCTTAGGCCGTCTATCTGGTCCACGTCTGGTTTTTCCATAAGCCCCAAGAACTGCCGAGCATAACTAGACAGGCTCTCTACGTACCTGCGCTGCCCCTCTGCGTAAATCGTATCAAAGGCTAAAGACGACTTGCCGGAGCCAGACAAACCGGTCACTACCACCAGCTTGTCGCGCGGAATAGTAACATCTATATTTTTTAGGTTGTGCTCGCGGGCACCCTTAACTACGATTGCGTCGGCCATACTCCCCCTAATTCGTCATGGCAGTATAGCTTATTTTGGTGATTTTTTCTAGTGCTTGCCAATTGTTTTCCCTGCCGATTTCTAGAAGCACACGAATAGCCCACGCTAAGTACCCTCTATGGTTCCGGGCGTGGGCTTCTTGATTTTGCTACTTTTTTACATCACAAAACCATAAACATTTTTAACAATACTATTGACGATTGTGCTATTTCTGTTTATAATGCCGCTCACAAAAGGAGAAAAGTGGTGTACGATATCTTGGTTTTAGGACAAATTCCTGGCACGAATTTGGTCATAGATTTTACCATGTGGCTGCAGCTAATGGCCCTATTGATTGCCGTTATCTTCTACGTCTCTGCACACCGTCGGCACGAACACCGCACCACTCTTTCACTAGTTCAAGCTCAGAACGATTTACAGCAAATGCTGAATCACACGCTATAATTCCGGAGTAATTGATTCTCCGTACAGTTGCAGCTCGGTTAGCAGGTATTCCTGCTGGCTAGTCAACGACCCAGCGGCCAACTGTTGTAGCCGATTAAAATACCGGGCCAGTGGGCTGGCCGGGCCGCCAGTTAGCAGCTTATCTTTTAGGTATGCTTCCCAAGCCTCGCGCTGTTCGCCGCTTAGGCTGGCCGGGTAATTGCGTGCCTGGTAGCGCGGCAGCAGTTTTTGCAGGCGTTGGTCTTGCAGTTTATCCGCAAATTGAGGTAGGTCTTTGGCCGGAGCAGCCCGCAGCGCACGGCTGGCCAGCTTGTCTGCATCAGATATAAAACCGTCGTACAGCTGCTCATCTACATCGCCGCTCACACGGGGACGCTCTGTATCCAATATTTCTATGGCCGCCAGAACATTGGCCGCAAAGGCTTTTTGACCGGCCTTTAGGAGTGTAAGGTTTTTAGTTATTGTGTCTGTATCTAATTGCAGCCGCTGCTCTGCGCCTTTAAGCACGCCTAAAGGAGCAACCGCTGGGCAGCGATTAAACTTAATGGTTTTGACGGGCAGCGGCACATCTTCTGGTGAGCGGTCTTTTTTATAGCGCCAGGCATCGGCCAGCTCCTGAGGGGTCATTTTTAGAAACGGCGTGGGGTCATGCCGCAAATCGTACACCAAGGCCTGATCCTTTTGTGGATGATCTGCCAGCTTTACCACGGCCGTGGTATGTCCGGTGGCCGATGGATACCGCCCGCTGGTATAGATAAAAGGCTGCCCAGCGCCCACCAGCTTGGCCACTGCCTGCTTGCTGCGCCCATCGAGCAAATACTTAAACAGGTCTGGCTGCTTATCTTTAATGAGTTTGGCCACGGCAATGGTGGCCATGACATCACTTAAGGCGTCGTGCGCGGCCTCGTGGCTCAAGCCGTTGGCTTTAGTCAGCATTTCTAGCCGATTTGCCGGCTTGCCGTCTGGTGTAAACGGCCATTCTATGCCGTCCGGCCGGAGACCGCGCGTCATGCGTACCAGGTCTAATAGGTCCCAACGCGAACAGCCGTTTTGCCACTGCCACTCATACGGATCGTAGAAGTTGCGGTAGTGAAGGAAGCGCATAAACTCATCGTCAAACCTAATGCTGTTAAAGCCCACAAAAATGGTGCCGGGCTGCACCACTTGGCCATAAAATTCTTGTAAAAACTCGGCTTCTGTCAGGCCGTCCTGCAGGGTTTGCTGCGGCGTTATGCCGGTGAGCAAAATGGCATCCGGCTCCGGCAGTACGTCTGGCGTGAGCTTGATTAACAGATTAACAGGGTCACCAATTGGCTCCAAATCAAGATTGGTGCGTTGACCGGCAAACTGCATAATCCGGGCCGATCGCGGCCGTATACCAGATGTTTCTAAATCGTAAAAAAAGAAGCTACCCTCTGCCATGGGTCCTATTGTACCTGTTTATCGGTCTTGTTTGCAAATATAAGTTAATAATTATTTAATATTTGAGCTTGCCCACGCCGGCAATTTTAATGGTGTTACCGGCCTCAATGCCGTCGCGCTCCAGCTTGTGCATAATGCCCATTTTGCGCAGGATGTCGCGCAGGCGCTGGACGGCTTCATCGTTAGTAAACTCTGTCCGCTGGGCAAACTTCTCTATCTTACGGCCAGTGACCATAAAGGTCTTAGGGCCCAAGCGTTCCACCCGCCAGGCGGCAGCATTATCTGGCAGTGTGATGACCGGCAAGGCCGACTCCGACTCTGCGGCAGCCGCCGCTGCCAAAGCTCGCTGCTCATGCACCAACTTGGCGGCGGCATATAAGAGCGGTCTTAGGCCCGTTCCCGCAGCGGCAGAAATAGCCATAACATGGGTGTTTTTGCCGGCGGCTTTTTGTAGTTGGCCAGCGATATCGGCCACGATTTCATCATCCAGACCGTCTATTTTGTTAAGCACCACAATTTCCGGCCGACCCGCCAGCTCTGGGCTGTAGGCAGCTAGCTCTGCCCGAATGGCCTTGTAGTCTGCGGCCGGATGGTTGCTGTAGGCATCCACCAAATGCAGTAGCACGGCCGTGCGCTCTACGTGCCGCAGAAAGTCGTGGCCCAGACCCTTGCCTTCGGCCGCGCCTTCAATCAGGCCGGGGATGTCGGCCACCAACAGTGCGATGTCTTTGTCTACCGGCGCCATGCCCAGGTTGGGCACCAGCGTGGTAAACGGATAGTTGGCGATTTCTGGCCGGGCGTTGGAAATGCGGCTCAATAGAGTGGATTTGCCGGCGTTTGGCAGGCCGATTAGGCCAACATCCGCAATCATTTTAAGCTCTAGTTTTAGGTCCCGACGCTCCCCCGGCTCGCCCTTTTCTGCAAAGTTTGGCGCCTGCCGTGTGCTGGATAAAAAGTGGGCATTACCAAAGCCGCCGCGGCCGCCGCGGGCCACAATAGCTTCTTGGCCGTCCTCTGTTAAATCGGCCAAGATGCCTTCTGGGCCGGTGGCAATGGTGCCAACAGGCACCTGAACCAGCAGGTCCTGGCCACTGCGGCCATGTTTGTTAGACGACCCGCCAGGCTGGCCGGGCTGCGCCTTAACTTCTTTTTCAAATCTAAAGCGCGCTAAGGTATCTTGGTTGCGGCTGGCTACTAAAACTACGTTGCCGCCGTGGCCGCCATCGCCGCCATCTGGGCCGCCTTTAGAAATAAACTTTTCCCGCCGCCAACCCAGCTTGCCATGGCCGCCATCGCCTGCCTGTACCGTCACCGTTACTCTATCTACAAAACTCATCTCTTTAGATTATAGCCGATAGACGCTAGATTCTAGAATCAAAGAAAATGAGAGAGGCTTTTATAGGGCGCACAGAAGCCGCTCTACAAAAGCCGGCTAATAGACGTATTGGTAGCCGGCTGCTGACAAAGTCCGATAGTTCTGTACATTCCACCCCAGATGGTTCATCTCAGAAATCGTAATAGTGCCATCGCCATTCACGCTAGTAACGTAGCCTACATGTCCCCAGCCGCTTGTACCAAGCACAACAGCGGCACCCACGCGCGGTTCAGAGCCGGTGGGGATTCCCATAGCAGCAGCGCGGTAGCCCCATGTGGCGGCATTGCCTAAGTTTGTTGGCACAGGATTGCCGGCGGCGGCGCGCATTTTGGCCACCCACCAGGTACAGTAACCGTAATCATAGCCATTGTAACCGCCAGCTACAGAGTAGTTTGCGCTGGCGCCCCAAGCCGTGCTACTTGTTGCAGCTACTGGACGCGTGGCCGCTACCACTACGGCGGCGGCTTTGGTGCCATCTGGTATAAGGATGCGTTGTCCGGGTTGGATACCGCTGATTTCTGCATCGTTAAAGGCAATAATCTTATTTTGGTCAGCCTGATAGGTAGAGGCTAAGCTGGCCACTGTGTCGCCCTGTTTTACGGTGTAGACAATGCCGGTTACGGGCGGCACCAAAATTTGCGCGCCAGAGGTAAGCACGTCGCCACTGATGTTGTTGGACCAGCGAATACTGTCTGATGTTACGCCGTACTTGGTGGCAACAGAGGTGACGCTATCTCCCTCTGCAACTGTGTAGGTAATAATGTCGCGATTAGAGGCAAAAGAGGTAGTTTTGGCAGGGATTTGCGGCTTGGCCACCACGCTACTAGTAGTTGGCGATAGCGCGAGCTGGGTGGTCTCACTGTCTGCCTGGTTGCTAACTGCGGTGGCCTCTGACAGTGCAGCCACCTGTGCCACGCTTCGCGCTATGCCGGCCGATGCAACTTGGTCTAACGGATTAATCACACTGCTGCGCTGACTAGGGCGTGCAGCAGCAAGAGATGTAGTCGATTTGCCACTTGGAGACCCCTGGAGTAAAAAGACAGTGGCGGCAGCAATAATAATTGCTGGCACCACAATTAGTTTTACGGCCGCAAGAGGCCTGCCAGTCAGAAAAGTTGGACGGGCTTGGAGCTTGGCTTGAATCGGCTCTAAAGGAGCGGCGACTCTTTGAATTGTCTGTTGAATACTACTCATAATTGGACGGGTGCGACATGCCCACCATGGCGCTCGTACCTGTAAAAATGGGGCCAAAAACCACATCTCTACCCCTGTAGTATACCAAAAATAAGCGCTACTGGCAACCTTAGGGGGCTGCGCAGAGTTTGTGGCAGTAGGCGTTGGTTGCGGCCTGGTGCTCAGCCAGAGTCTTAGTAAAGTGGGTGGTGCCGTCGTCGCCTGCCACAAAATACAGCCAAGAAGTGGTCGCGGGGTTAGCTACGGCCGCCAAAGAACTTTCACTCACCGTACTAATTGGGCCCACTGGTAGCCCTCCATGAATAAGCGTGTTGTATGGGGAATCATAGGTGAGCGATGGCGAGCGCCCGGCTGCCACCGCACCATAAAAGGCCGTAACATCAGAGCCCAGCGGCATCCCTTCTTTAAGACGGGAGAAAAAGACCTGTGCCGCCTGCGTACGATCAGACTGCTTGGAAACCTCTTGCTCTACAATTGAAGCCAGTATTATTCCCTGATACGGGCTCAGGCCCTGATTGCCAACCGCCTGCTGCCAAGAGATTGTAAGATGTTCTTGCATCGCATTCAGTGACTGAGTAATAATATCGCTCGCTGGTGTATTGGGCGTACGCTGGAAAGAGTCCGGATATAATAATCCCTCTAGAGAAGCTAGGTTGGCAGGCATTAAACTCATAAGCGGCAAATTCTTGTAATTGGCCGGCTGCAGAGCGGCATCTACCTCAGATGGGCTGTAGCCATCGTTAATTAAGTCGGCCCTAATTTGGTCGATTCTGCGCCCCGGTAAAATGGTAACTAATTTGCTGGCTACTTTACCACCGCTTAAAGTATCCACGATTTCTTTAAGTGTTTGGCTAGGAGAGAGTGCGTACACGCCAGCCTGCAATTTGGCGGAATCGCCCCGGCCGTGCACATAGATTTCAAACACTTTGGCATTCCTAATAAGCCCCGCATTGGCTAACTGAGCAGCAATCTGCTTAACTCCACTGCCCTGCTCTACCGTAATAATTTGCGTGCGCGTATCAGCACTAACCGGCCCCAGGTTGTGCACATAAGCTACACGCAGGCCCACGCCCACAGCAAACAAAAGAACAAGTGGCACAACTATAAAAAGCCAGCGCTTCACGATGGCAGCTCCGCCAAAAAATCTTCTAAAATATAGACTGCGCTTAGGCTGTCTATGTCGCCTTTGGTAAAGTTTTTACCGCTCTTTTTTAGCTCTGCTTCTGCCTGAACGGACGTCAGCGCCTCATCTTGACGCACCACAGGAACGCCGCAGAGGTCCAGCTTAGAGATAAAGTTTTCTACGTAACGGGTTTGTTCGGTTTCTTGGCCGTCCAGGCCGCGGGGCCAGCCAACGACTATTTGGCTTATGTGGTGCTCTGAGGTTAGGTCGCGAAGTTTTGAGCAGAACGATTCGTCGTTGGCCAACACAGGCAGGGGCGATGCAATGCGCGCCACATCGTTAGCCAAGGCAACACCAATCCGGGCCGCACCCACATCTAACGCTAGGTACTGCTTAATCATTGGGCGGTTTTGGTGGGCTTAGCTACGGTTACGGTTATTTTTTTGAGGTCCTTAGGTGCTTTGCTGACCCAGAACGGGCTCAGCTTAATATCTACGCCAGTCACGTCTGGGTTAGAGGCCAATACTGCCTTGATATCACCAGCTTTTTTGCCAGCAAATTGCTTGGTCAAGTCGGCTACGTCTAGGCTTGGACCCACTTCTGCTACCGTTTGCAAATTCAGAGAAAGACCGTTTTCTGCCGGGCCCATTAGCTTGAAGGCACCCTGGGTAATACCCTCTGTTAAAATGTTTTGCTTGGTAGTGTCTATCTGCGCTTTTATGGCATTGCCTACCAGTGTCTTGAGGTCCGATTCCTTGGCGCCGTAGACGGTGTAGGTAATGGCTTCTGTGACGGTGACACTGCTGGCCTGATCACCCGCATTATTGCTGGTGGTAATGGTTGGCTGACCAACGGTGTAAGTGGCGTCAATGACGTACATGCCCTGGCCTTTCAGCTGGTCCGACAGTGCTTTCTGAATGTCTGGCGCGCTGGTGTTGATCTTGGCCTTGGCGGCATCGATATCGGCCTGCGAAACGACTGTTTGGATGTTATCGGTGCCGCCACTGGCAGAGCCGGAGGCCGTTATTGTGCTCCCATCATAAGTGTCGTTCTTACCTGATACAGTGAATTTAGTGCCGCCAGAAGCGTTGTACTTAGCTCCGGCAGCTTGTGCAGTTATGTCAGCTGAACCCGAGAGAACACAGTTCTTGCCCATGCCCGTTGCATCTTTCAAAGTAACGCTCTGCTGAATGATATAGGTCTGGCCACCACTACTAACTCCTATACCACTTGGTACGATTTGCACACCATTAGAACATGAGCTGCTGAGGGTAATTGCGCCCGTAGCAGTGGTGCCGTTGTTTTTCTGCCCAGTAGCCGGAGCACTGCCCGTAAATGTTTTTTGCTGCTCCGCCTTCTTGGCTGGGACAGTTTTGCTATCCTCATTCAGCGCGGTTGCCGTTGTGTTTAGCGCAAAACTTACATTGGTGTTAACATTACTGGCATTTGTCTTAATGTTGATTTTGGCCCGCGGCATAACCACAAAAGCTACATACCAACCAACTACCAGTACAATCAGTAGCAGTACGCCCAAAATTGACAGCAAACGGAACTTATCAAAGTCTGGCACCTTAAGTTTTTTGTTGGGCTTGGGCGATTTTACAGCTGCGGCGGGCAGCGGCTCTTCTTCTGGCGCTTCTTCTTGGTTGTCTAGTTGCAAAGTTTCAATGCCCTCTGCTTTGGGCGGCGGCGTAGCGTTTGGACTGGCTAGGTCGCCCACAGGGGCATTCGCGTCTAGCTCTGGCTCTTGGTCTGAATCCGAGCTGAGTTCTGCGTTTTCATCTACAACTTCATCGTCTACCGGGCCAACTTTGGGAGCAGCCGGAATCTGAGGCCGACTGGTAGGTGTGGCCGCAACATGCAGACCAACCGCGCCAGCTAGGGGCATCAGGCCGGATTCTGTGGTTACCAAAACTAAGTTTTTCTTTTCTTGGTCTGCCGCGCGCTTGAGCAGCTTCATGTTAACAATACTTTGCAGCGTGGTGGCGCGCTTTGGCAGCACAAAGGCTACCACTTTAGCGGAACTGCCGCGTAGCTTATCTATAATAGCGGTGATTTCATCGTCGATGTCTATATAAATGGTGTCTTTGCTGGGTGCGCTCATATGCTTAACATCCGATCCAATTTTTCTCTAATGCTGCCGCCTTGGCTGCCATCTAATTGTAGCGTATCTAGACCTACGCGCAGAAGCCCCATGGCCGTAATGAAGGTGTGGTCGTTAACTTTACCGGTGACGTCTTTAATGCCCACCACCTGCTCCGGCCTAATGTGGTGCACGCTGGGCTTGCGCGTAAACGGAAGGCTCTTGTACCAGCTGGCTTCTTCTAGTCGACTCATGAGCATGTCCAGGCTGGAGCCGCCGCCACACAAGAAAAGTCGATGCGGCAAGTGGTCTAATTTATCAAACTCCGCCAAGGCCAGCTCTATGCCGCTAATCCAGACATCGGCCGTTTTTTCTAGCGCTTTTTCTATGTCTGGGCGCTTTTGGGTAGGCACCCGGCTAGACGACAGGCCCACTTTAAGCGCTTCCGCTTGATCAAAATCCACGCCCAAATCGCGCTCTACGGCGCGGGTAAAGGCTCGGCCGCCAATGCCAAACATTTTGGTGCCCTGCACGCCGCCATCATTAACTACGGCAATATCTGTGGTGCCGCCACCAACGTCCATTAAGACGGCGGATAGCGACTGGTTGGGAATGTCGCCAATAACGGCTCTAGAAACAGCAAATGGCTCCGCGGCCACAGCAATTAAGTCTAGGTCCAGCTCTGAGGCGGTTTTTTCTAGCGCACCGATGTGAATCATGGGGGCAAAGGCGGTGTACAGCTGCACCACCACGTCTTTGCCTTGGAAACCAATGGGGTTCGTTACGGGGTAGCCATCGATTTCTAAGCTAACCAGCGCGCTGTTAACAAGCCGCACCGGCACTTCTTTGCCGCCCAGCTCCCAGGTAAGCTCTTGCCGAGCCCGGACCTCTGCACGGTCTTGCACCAGCCTAATAATCTTTTCCATCTCTTGAATATCTAGCTGCTTAGCACTATCTTTGCGGCTCACGCGCACAGTTGTGGTAGTGCCTTTAACCAGCTCCCCGGCAATGCCAATAATTGCCTGGCGCACACTGACACCCGCCTCTTGCTCTGCCTTGTTTAGAGCTTTGTCGCAGTTTTCTACCACACCAGCAATGTCGGCAATTGCACCGGCCTGCATATCTGTTAACGCCTGGTGTTGGCGTCCCATGCCCACAATTTCTATGCCGCCATCTGGCTGCACTTTGCCAATCAGCGCTTTAACGTATTCTGTGCCGATATCCAGCGCTACAATGTGCTGATCCGATTTTGCACCCTTGACCGGCATATTACTGCGCGCCTGCTGGGCCTTTTCTTTAGCAACCGCCAAAGCTTTCTGAGCGGCCACAGTGGAAACGTCTTTGAGTTTAGCAAGCATAATCAGAATAAGTATACCATTTTATCGCCTTGCGCGGCGATGTTTTACGACTTTTACAGTTTGTAGAGCCACTTGCTGCATAGCGTAGCGCTCACCCAGCCAGAACATACTGACGCCCAAGATAATCGTGGCGTAGGCCGGAGCAGCGTAGCGCCAAAATTCGCCGGAAGGCAGTGGTATGTTGGGCCAGTTGCTGCCGGGGCTGTTTGCTATGCCAGTGGTAGTAGCCACGCCGGTGGGTACAATCATAACCGTTATCTGCAAGCTAGTGGTCTGACCAGCAGCATCGGCAACCGTAATCATAATAGGATAGCCGGTGCGGTGGGTGGCCGGTTTGTTGTACACGTGCTGCAAATGAAAATCGCCGGGCGTTGCTTGACTCTGCAGATTGCCAGCACCATCGCCCCAGTCCACCTTAATGGCGTAGGGCGGCGTGCCGCCGCTCAGCGTTAATGGCCAATCTGTCGTTTGACCCACATTGTAGGCTTTAAAACTGAAGGTAAAGCCAATCACTGGCGCGTTTTTATTGCTAGGCTGAGCTGTTATGACAGAAGGTGCAGGCGGTGTTTGTGCAGTTGCTGTTGAAGGCGCGGGGGGTGTATTTGTGGAAGGCTCAGGTGGTGTATATGGTGGCTTGTAGATAACTGTGGTGGGCGTGCCAGCGGGGCCGGCATCATCTGTTAGATTATACGCTTGGGCGCTCAGAACATTCTGCCCATATCTAAGGGTGAGCGATATTTGCCACCTACCATCTGGCTGACACTGTGCGGTGCCGACGGTGTGACCATTATTGGTGAGTGTCACATAGGATTTATCCGGGCAAGTACCGCTGGCATCAATTTTTGGCGACTCAAACGTAGCGCCGCCCAGCGGCGAATCTATGGTAGCGGCACTGGTCAACATGGGCGCCGGAATCCGACCCTTAACCTGATAATCGACCCCATTTACGCCGCCCGTAAAGCTCCAGCAAAACATAAGCGTGGCAAACACCAGCAAGCCCAAGAGTGGATAGCTGGTGTGCGCATGCGGCCGCAGCTTAAAGCTGTGACTGCGATGGATTACAAGCGGTTTTTTGGTTTTTGTTTTGGGCACGAATTCCTATTCTGTTCTTGGTACGAGCTCCACAATTTCTTGGAATCGATCAGATTCTGCTTTTACTATAACATCCAATACCCATGGATCGACTTTTCTTGGCTTTAGATGTTCTGTGTCTGTCAGGATTATATCTACGTCCTGGCCGGAAACTTCCCCAAGGCTACGAGCTAAGGCAGTGAACTCTAAAGTTGAGTCATTGTTTTTTGGATCTGCCTCAATTGCTATGTAGGCAACCTCTCCGTGTACTTTTATAGTCCTAGTGAGGTTAGGAAAGACTCTATGAGCATGGTCAGCTGCTGTCCGGCCTGCGCCATGAATTGCTTCAAATAATGTCATGTGTATGCTATTCCTTTATTTTTTCTTGATGCAAAGATTATACACCCGTTAAACTGGCTGGTCCAGGCCCTTTGGCAACACAATTTTGACAAATTGCATCGGCCGAAGACAGCTGCCGCCGACAGGTGGGGCAAGCCGGCACAAGCGCGTCGACGCGAGCGGCTCGGCCAAACAGCGTAAACATGCCAATGGTCATGTACAGGCTTATGGACAGCGCGCCCAGGACAAACATGGGTGTACCGCTGGACAGCCCAAAATCATACAGGCCGTGCAGCACCATAACCACGGCCAGTGGCAGTAGCGTAGACCAGATTGGTAATCCCTTGGCTTTGGCGCGGGCCACAAAATAGCCCGCAGCCCCTGTTAATGCAGCATGGAAAAATGAAACAATAATGAGCCGACCAATACCTGTACCAGCACCATCTACCAAGGTGTAGAGGATGTTTTCTGCAAAACCAAAGCCCAGGCCGCACAGTGCAAAGTAAATCACGCCATCGGTGCGCTCTGTAAAGTAGGGCTTGCGCCAGAGCCAGACTAGCAGTGGTAGGAACTTAACGGCTTCTTCTATGATTCCCACCAGCATAAAGTCAATAAACAGCGTACGCGTGCTAAAGAACAGGTCTGGATTAGTAATGTCGTGCTGTATAAAGATTGACTCTAAGATGCCAGCCACAATCATGGCCACAACACCCATACAGAACGAACCCCATAACGCGCGTCGCGGCTCCAGCTCTCCCTTGTCGTGCCTAATGAACCAGCGCGCAAGCCAGAGCGCACCCAAAACAAATAAAGAGAGTATGAGCAACATTATTGTAGGACCGCTTTTATGCGCCTAATGCCCGCGCTAGACGATTCCTCTTTGACGATTTTAAAGCGCTTGCCGTCTTCTGTAAGCTGGAGCGTGTGGTCAACATGTGGTCCGCCGCAAATTTCAAAGCTAAACGGTTTGTCTGCGCCAGCGGCAATCATTTTGTAGACTTTAACGGTGTCGCCATATCTGTCCCCAAATTGACCAAGGGCGCCCAGCGGGCCGGTTGCTTCCTCTGTAGGGTACTCCGCAAAGCTGACTTGTAAGTCTTTGCTGATTTGCTCGTTAACAATGTCTTCTACCTGCGCGATTTGCTCTGGTGTCATCTTAGCGTCGTGACTAAAGTCAAAGCGTAGGCGCTCTTCTGTAATGTTGCTGCCGTGCTGCACAACGTGGTCACCCAAGACATCCCGGAGCGCCTGGTACATCAGGTGGGTAGCGGTGTGATACTTCTTGTGCTGCAGTGTTTGCCCGCCTAGACCGCCCTTAAACGTACCTTTGGCAGCGGTTTGGCTGCGCTGGCGCTGTTCTGTCATGGCGGCATCAAATTGCTGGCGCCAATCGGCTGGCAAATTAAGCCCCTGCTTAAACGCTTCTTCTGTAGAGAGTTCTACTGGGAAGCCGTAGGTGTCGTACAAACGGAACAGCGCGGCGCCGTCCAGTGGGTCCATTTTGGCCATTTCTTTCAGGCCCTTGCGTAGTGTCTGGCGGAAAGCCTTTTCTTCTTTAACTAGCACCGCAACTACCTCGTTTTGCTTGGCGGCTACCTCTGGGAAATCATCTTTATACAGGCTGGCAATGACGGGTACAACTTGCTCCAAAAAGTTCTGTTCTATGCCAAGCTCAAAAGCAAACCTAATGGCGCGGCGCAGCAGGCGGCGCATGACATAGCCCTGCTCTTTGTTGCTGGGCGTTACGCCGTCTACCGCCAGGAAGGTGGCAGCCCGGAGGTGGTCCGCAATGACGCGCATGGCGTTAGTGTGCTGGTCATAAGACTTGCCGCTTAACTTCTCTAATTGCTCGATAATTGGCCACATAACACTGATCTTAAATATGTCGTCTGTGTCTAACGCGGCAGCAGCAATTCTTTCTAGGCCCGCGCCAAAGTCAACATTTTGTTTAGGCAGCTTTTGGAAGCCATCGGCTGTTTTTAGATATTCCATAAAAACGGAATTGCCAATTTCTATAAAACGGCCGCAGTCGCAGTTAACGTGGCAGTTGGCGCCGTAGGCGGGGTCGTGCTGAACGTGCGGGAACAGATAAAAGACCTCACTGTCAGGGCCGCCCGGCTCCCCTGGCGTCATAGTGGCAGGCGTCATGCCGTTGCGAGCCCACCAGTTTTTGTCCGCATAGAAGCTGATGCGCTTACCTTTGTTACCCTTTAAGGCCCCCTGCTCTTCCGTGCCTAAATCAATTTGCTCATGGTCTAGACCGGCTTCTTTAAACAACTCTGTCCAAATGGCGGCGGCAGTTTCATCTTTAGGGATGCCATTCGCGGCATCCCCGCTGTAGCAAGTCACGTAGATTCGGCTGGGGTCCAGGCCGACTTCTTTGGTTAAGAACTCCCAGAACCACTTAAGCTGGTCTTCCTTAAAATAATCCCCCAGCGACCAGTTGCCCAGCATTTCAAAGAAGGTGGTGTGGCGGTTGTCGCCCACCTCTTCTATGTCCTGTGCGCGTAGACAGGTTTGGCTATCAACTAGCCTTACCCCTTCCGGGTGCTCTTGGCCTAACAGGTAGGGCATGAGTGGCTGCATGCCACTGCCGGTAAAGAGCGTGGTGGGGTCGTTATCTGGCACCAAACGGGCGCGCGGAATGACGGCGTGGCCTTTATGGCTAAAAAATTCTAGGTATTTTTGGCGGATTTGCTGGGCGTTCATCTCTGTTATTCTAACAGATGTCAAGCGTGCTTGCTATCTTGACAAATATAATCAATAGTTGTAAATTATATTCCTTCATCAAGTTGGTGAGCATATGGAGAGAGAAATCTCATGTACGTGAGCCGCCCTGACGTTAGACAAGTCCTAGGTGAGATCAGCAGGAAGCTGTCCTCCAAAAATAACAAGCCCCGGCTAAACAAGAAGGTTCCTACCGCCACCAGGCCGTAGAAAGAACAAACCGGGCAAAGCCGCTAGAGGCAAAAGAATGAAGAAAAGCTGCACCCGCCGGCCACCGCTAGCACCAACCATTTCTCTTTTTTTACACTTCCAGCGGCTTTTTTCATGCCTTAATTTTTAGGCAGTATGCAAAGAAAACGCCGTAACTGCCGATTCTGGAGCCGCCGGCCCCTGCAGAGCCTGCGCTAAGACATCGGGGCCTGAGCGAGCCGTATCCTGTAGTGTAAACCGACGCAATTCTGCACCGTACTCCATAAGCGCCCGGCCGCAGTAGCTCACCATTCCTGGATAAATCTGCTCTGATGCAACTGTGCGCAAATCGTTAAAATCGCTCGCCGCTTTTCTTAGGCCATCCAAACATATGGCAGATACAGCCTGTTCGCGCTCTGCTTCCCCTGCCGCAGCAAATAAGGCTTTGTGCAAAACCTCAGCGTAGGGTAACTCTTGCTCTGCGGCCGCGCTCTCGGTAGCTATGCCCCAAATAACTGAAGAGCGGACTACATGCTGTCGGCCCGGTTTTGTGTCTATTGTACAGTCAGGGAGCTTGGTTGTCCTGTCTTGTAAGCTCACGACGCCTATGCTAGTCAGAAATGGCACAGTCCAGTGAAGACCAGGAGTTACTGAGCCATAATATTCTCCGCGCCGATTTGTTGGCCGCTGCCGATGCAAGCGCAACCCTCTTGACCCCTGCGGAACAGACACCAAGGATTTAGCCACACCAAATCCACCGCCCGCCAAGCCCGTTAGGTACGGTAAATACCGAGTACCCTGAGTCACAACTTCGCTCACAAGATCTGCTGCCATAGTTATGACTCACTATACGCCCTTTACACGAATATGTGGAGTATTTACACGACAAACGCGCGTCTGTTCTGATCTTACGCGTAGCGCGGCCACTGCTGCTGGCAATTGTGCCGGCTGGCGTACTCACCAACATCCTATTCCCGCCGCTTGCGTTGTTTGACGGTGCGCCCACCATCCTCATTACCTGTTACGTCCTGTGGCGCGTGCACAAATACCGATTTGTCCAAACGCCCCAAAAATCCTAGCAAACAATGCCGCCGCCCAGCACGACATCACCATCATATAGAACCGCTGATTGTCCAGGCGTAATGGCGCGGACTTCATCATCCAAAATAAGCGTACTGACCCCATCAAATGTGCAGGCCACCAGCGGTGCGCGGTACCTGGTGCGGACAAGGTACTGGCCCTTCTCTGGCCGCCCGTTAATCCAATGTAGTGCGCCTAAATCTAATTTTTTGCGCCATAGTGCCGGGTCCGCTAAATCTGTAGTTACGTACACTTCATTGCGCGCCATGTCTTTGCCGGTGACATAGTACGGCAAGCCGCCGCCCACGCCCAGACCGCTACGCTGGCCAATGGTATAAAAGAGCGCGCCATCGTGTTGGCCAATAACTTTGCCGCGCTGGTCCAGCAAATTCCCCGGTTTTTGCGGCCCCAGCTCCGCCAACAAGAAATCCTTTATGCCCACTTTGCCCACAAAACAGATGCCCTGGCTGTCTTTTTTATCTGCCGTGGCCAGACCCATTTTGGCTGCCTGCGCGCGCACTTCCGGCTTGGACAGTTCTCCAATGGGCATTAAGGATTTTTGCAGCGCATCCTCTGTAACTCTGTACAAAAAATACGACTGGTCTTTATTAACGTCCAGCCCCGCTTTAAGCTGACCATTTTGGATACGAGCATAGTGACCAGTGGCAATCATATCCGCTCCATCTCCCAGCGCTGTCTCTAAAAAGAGCTTAAATTTGACCTCTTGGTTACACATAATGTCCGGGTTGGGCGTAATGCCGGCCTGGTAGCCCTGGACCATGTAATCCACCACTTTTTGCCTATATTCTTTTTCAAAATCGTACATTTTGAACGGAATATCCAGCTGCACCGCCACCCGCTTGGCATCCTGGTAGTCCTGCTTCCACGGACAAGCAAAACCGGGCAAATCCTTGGACCAGTTCTTCATGTACACGCCCGTGACATCATAGCCCTGCTGCTTCAGCAGCGCAGCGGTGACGGAGCTATCTACCCCGCCGGACATCCCAACATAGACTTTTTGCATTTACATATTATATCAGGGGCTTTCAGTGTTCTGGCTTAGCATATAGACTATAGTCGATATTATAGATTATAATCTATATGCATAGAAGTGCGCGCGCCGCGGGGTTATTGCCGTTCAGCACTCTCAAGCTCACGCCGCAAAACATACAACTGATGCCGCCGCCCCAACCAAAACGATGTAAACAGCAGCGGAAGCACCAACAAAATCGGCCACCATAAAACAATCACCTTGGTTATAACTGATGAGGTGTTTTTGCCAGAAGCCGCCCCGCCCTGGCTGGCGCCATTGGCTACCGCTACCAGCTGCAAAAAGGCCGTCGTGCCATTTTTGTCGGTGACGCGCACGGTTACTTTATAAATACCAGCGGCGTTATATGTATGATCAATAGAAAAGTCGCCGGCAAAGTTCAAGCTCTTAAGCTGGGGGGCAGAACCGTCGCCCCAGTCTACGCTGACCGCATACGGGCCCACGCCGCCGCTTAAAATCAGCGGCCAAGACAACGAGGTGCCAGGATTGACGCCGCGGCGGGCGTATAAAGAAGTTAGAGACACCACCGTGCCAAACTGGGCAAATTGGGCATCTTTGTACGTTACATTTACGGTGTTAGAGTCTGGGCCGGCTTGGTCCAAGGCGTCGTAGACACGAGCTACCAGCGCGTTAGCGCCGGCAAACAACGTGGCCTGCAGGGTATAGCTGCCGCCCTTACAGGTGGTGGAGCCAATAAACACGTTGTTAGAGAAAATCTTAACCAGTGTGCCATTTGGACACAAACCGGCAATGGTAATCGGCATGGTACTAACGGTGGAGCCGTTGCCGGGCGTAGTAATGGTGGCCGCAGTTTTGGGCGGGTCCGTGCTAATGGTGCCTTCCAGGCCAATCTGGCCGGACTGCGGGTTCTGCGAGGTATCCGTGGCGGCCAGCACCGGAGCAACGCTACCAAAACTTAGCAGCAGCCCCAGAAGACTAGCGGCGGCGGCTTTGCGAACGCGCCACCACACGGCGGTTGTAAGCCTTGATTGCTCGCGGCAGCCCAAAGATGGCGGCCAGCAGCAGCACAATTAACAGTACAAACAGTACAATTGCCCAGAACGGAATAATGTAGAAGTTGGTACTAGCCGTGATTAGCGACCCGTTGGAGCCGTAGCCAAAGTTGCCAACAAGTTTGTAGGCACCAATTTTGCCCAGCTTGGTGGTGAACGGAATATCAAACTTACGAATACTACCTGGCAGCACGTTACCGCGCGGGGTTTCATTGTTGACTTCGTAGTTGGCAATGATTTTACCGCGCCAGGTCTGCAGCTGGATTTTGCCAAAGGGCTGCTCTTGGATATCCCCGGCGTTTTGGAAGCGGACGGTAGCCTTGAGCTTGTCAGGACTGCTAAAAATGGTGCGGGGAGCATCGATTTGGTTGGGGCCAACAATTTTGCGGACATCTAGGCTTGCCACGCTGAGCGCTTCGCGGATGTCGCCCGGCACAGTGACTAGGATAAGCGACCCAACACTAGCAGATAGCGTTACGTTCTTAGAGGCCGCATTGTCTGAGCTAGCAGGCACAAAACGCACGGCGCCGTAGTAGCCACCGGCTTTGTAGTCTTTGGGTACGGTAACAGGCACGTTAATGTTGGCCGTCTGGCCCGGAGACAATGTTACGTTAGGAATATCGCCCACCAAGCGCTTTAGGCTGTGGCTTTGGGCAAATTGGTTGGAGTCTAGAATGATTTGCGGCTGACCGGTTTCATCGGTGGCGGCGGTAAAGTCGTTAATAACTACTTTGTAGCTAGCCACCTGGGAGGTAACGTTTTCTACCGTAACTGGCACAATTTGGGTACTGCCGGCATTAACCGTAATATCTGAGCGCACCGGCGATATTTTAAGCCCGCTAGAACTGGCAGATCCGTTGGCCGCAATAGGTTTAGTGGCTTGCGTGGCGGGTGCAGCGGCAGCGATGCCTCCACTTAGAAGAATACTGCCAGCTACCACCAGGCTGAACAGATTCATGAGCCTTACACGCAACATATTTTTTGGATCCTTTTTTACTCTTTGCTCATATAGTAACAAAGTGGTTACGCTTTTGGCAAATGCCCTTTTGGCGCTTTTACCAGAATGGCCGATTTCTAAAAGCCCACGCGGCGGCCACGCTATGGGCCTTCTATGCTACCAAACCTAAGCTTCTGGAAATCGCCGTCGCCGGGAGATCCCGTAAACAAACTAAAACGTCCCCAGAGCCACATAGCTCATGGTAGACACGTACACGCCCGGTGCCTGGCCAGCCGGCACATTAACCACGTAGGTCACGGTGTACTTGCGGGCCTCGTCTGGCTGGGTGGTTACGGCAATGGCGTCGCCAGGATTAAAGGCAAATTTGTTAATCTGATTGTAGCTGGCAGTGGGCAGACCAAAGCCGGTGCCGGAGACATCTTGCCCACCCTGCGGGGCGCTGTTGGCACGTAAGTTTATACCAAATTGGCCAGTTCCGGTCTGCACTGGGCTGGCGCCAGTTAGGGCTGGGATGACATTATTACCAGAGGTCATAGTAGTGCCGCCCACATAGATAGAATAACCGCTAATAGCGTTGCTGGCGGCCAAGATTTGGCTGGTGCCCTGGCTGGTTATGCGGCTAGAAAGTTCGCCAAAGTTGACGTAATCGCCCTGCACATTGTTGCAATCATAGCCAGTTATAGTCACCCCAACGCACATTAAAAGGTACGGCGGGACGGTAGCCTTAATGCTAATATCCATGTTAATTGCGTACGCAATGCCGCCGGTGTAGCTGGGCACGCCGCTCAGGTTGCCGTCTTGGTAGGTAAGCACGCGCACATAGTAGGAACCCTCTGCGTCTGGGTTGCGTACGCCGTCAAACTCATAGGTGCTAAGCAGCTGGCTGGCAGCCAGTGGCGGCCGCATAATGACGATTTGGTTGGTGGTGGTCTGCGGGCTCATGACAAAGCCCATTTCTCCAGACTGACTCAGCAGTACAGCTTGGCTAACATCTAGGCCGGCGGGGGGCGTACAGGGCGACTCCGGGAATGGGTCGTTGGCACATATTTGAAATACAATGGTCTGCACCGTGTCCATGCCGGGCATTTGCAAGCTAAATTTGTAGCGACTCGTGCCCGCCGCCAAAGCGTTAGACAACATCAGCGATCGATTTTGCAGCTGCGTGCCCTGCGCCCACAAACTCTGCGCAAACACTAGCAGCGCACAGAGCGCTAGGAGCAGACCGGCGGCAAACTGCGTCCGCTTCATGGGGTGGCCCTTAGAACGTACCGGTTGCAATCATGGCTAGGTTGGCGGTGTAGATACCGGCCGGGGTGGTGCTAGCTGCGGTAGCGGCAAAGTCGTACTTGTTAATCAGCAAGTTTACTGGGGAGGTAGAGTAGGCAACGCGGTCACCGTACAGTGTCTTAACGTTATCGACACTGGTGGTATCCATGGCGTAATGGCTGAGAGTGCCATCGTTATAGTTGGTGTCGCATGTTATGGCACCGACGCTTAAGACTAGGTCTGCGTTGGTGCTGTCGTTGCAGTGCATACCAAAGGCAGCTGTTCCAGCCGTGATTGCACCAGGGGTTGCTGCACCGGCATTAGCTGCTGGGATAGCACAGGTTACGCCAGCATCGATGCTTAAGCCACCACAAGCATTACTGTTTTGCATTCTTATGGCCACGCCGTTCAAGGCGTTAGTAGAGGTGATTGTAAAGACAGACCCGGTGTCTACCGCGGAGGTGTCCAAGGTGTTGTTAGTGCCGTGTCCTAAGGTGATTGCGGGGACCACTAAGTTACCCGTAGGCGTACAGCTGGTCGGTGATGTAGGCGCTCCAGGAGGTGGCGTGGTACTGCCGCTGACACAGAAGGTTAGTGTTTCCTGGACCTTAGCCGTTACCTGAATTACGTAGGCGGTACTGAGCGCAAAACCACCGTAATCCTGATACGAACCTGGCGCAGCGTGCGTGTAAGCAGCTGGAGCGGTGTCCGATGTGTAGGTAATCAAGCGGGCATAAAAGGTACCAAGTTCACTTGTGTTGGTAACACCATTAATCGCAAACGAGTAGGCAGTACCGGCCGTAACGCCAACGCCGGTGCTATCTGACATAGTAAAGGTTTGACCGGAGTTTAGTGAGCTGGCTGTCCAGCCAGCGCCCAAGCTGCTGTAGGCTACAGGGGTTGATGTGGTGTTGTCCGTATACGCACTGGTGTCTATGGTTGGTGTTGCACCAACGGTAAATCCTGCCGGAGCGGGACAGTTGGCGTCTTCAATAAACGGCGTACCGCCGGTGCCAGAACAAAAGTCAATTACTATGCCCTTTAAGGTGTACGCGGTAGCCGATGTAAACGTAACGCGGTAGCTTACGTTGGTACCGCTACCCACACCGGTAGTAATAGCCCCACCGCTCACGCCGCTATCGCTCATTTTTATGGAGCGGAACTGCACCTGACCACCAGCGCCAGCGGCCAAAACAACGGCCGTTGGCGACATCGCAAACAGCATACCTAGCGTCATTAGGACGCTGAGTGGCCGTTGAATTCGTTGTTTAAAAGTGTTCATGAGGTTGTGCGGTTGTTTGATTTTTAATTTCCCTTGTGTTGATAGTATCACGCTTGTCAATGTAAGCGCAAGCATTTCCCTCCTGGGGCGCCCTCTTTGGTGTTTTTGGATGTGTAATTGTTTCATTTTAGAATGTCCCCGTAGCAATTAATGCTAAGTTAGCGCTGTACAAACCGGCCGGCGTCGAGTTGCTGGCTGTGGCGCCAAACGTAAGTGTGTTATTAACATTACTAACAGGTCCAGTGCTAGAAGCAATGTTGTCGCCAAAGGTGGTCGTAACATTGCTGCCGCTGGTGGTACTATCCATAGCAAAATGAGCCACATTGCCATCGTAATAGTTTCCATCTGGCGTTATAGTTCCAGTGCCACTAGTGCCAAGACTAATATTCATGCCAAAAGCCGCCGTGCCAGCGGTCATCGCAAAAGGTGTGGCACCACCGGCATTTACCGGCGGAATATCACAAGTTGTGCCGCCATCAACACTTAAGCCACCGCAGGCGTTACTGTTGTGCATTCTAATGACTACCCCGCTTAGGGCGTTGGTAGAGACCTGCGTGTAGGCTAATCCGGTGTCTACATTTGAGGAATCGATAATTTTTGCCGTACCGCCGGCAGTGTGTCCCAACGTTATAGCTGGTGTGGTTACGCCGCCGCAGTTAGCAGCAGGAGCGGCGCCAGATACGCAGAAGATTAAACTTTCCTGAACGCGCGCCGTAATGGTAATGACCATGGCGGTACTCAGCGCAACACCGCCAAAGTCCTGCTCGCCGCCAGTGGCTGCCGTTTGGTTGTGGGCTTGGGCCTGGGCGGCTGATGTATAGGTATAAATACGTGCGTAGAATGTGCCTACGGTGCTGGGGTTAGTAAACCCGTTGGATGTGCCGTTGCCCATTTCTATTATGAGCGGCGATGTTAAAGAAGATGCTGAGGCGCGCGTTAGAACAATCCGGTTTGCCACCGGACCAGTGGTGTAAACCCCAAAGTTGCCCCCGGCGCCCACACCGCTCTGAGTGCCAAGTGTGGTGGTGGCGCTGTTGGCGTTAAAGCCGGTGGGCGTGGTACACGTATCGAAGTACAGTGGGCTGTTAGCACAAAAATCTACGACTATACCACCCACAGCGCCGTTGTTGCCCACGCTAAATTTGAGCTTGTACGCCACGTTGGTGCCGCTGCCAACCCCTGTTGTAATCGTGCCGCCGGAGGGGCCGGAATCGCTCATAGTAATGCTGCGGCCGTTGAGCTGCGCTGCCCAGACGGTGGCCGGCATAGCGGTAGAAATCAGCAAAGACAAAACCATCACCACCGCTGGAAGCGATGGCGTGCCATCAAATATACGCTGAATGTGGCCGATGTATTTTTTCATTTTTTGGTTTTGGGCATTGTAGCAGCTATAATCTGCTGTTATTTTAGCTTCACCTTAGCTTAGCGTAGCACTAGCGGAATAAACATGCAAGGGGTGTGTTTAAAAAGTCGATGTAGCCACCAGCACGTGCTGCAGCGTGTACTGCCCGCCCGGCGTGGCGTTGGAAACATTAAACAAGTATGAAATGGTGTAATCTGTCTCGCCGCTACTCTTGTTGCTGTAGGCAATGGTATCGCCGGTAACGTACTTAAAATAGTTGGGCGTATCGTAGCCAGCGGCGGCCTGACCAAAACTAAAACTGGCATCCGGCGCCTGGGAAGGATTTGCGCCAAACGTCACCGGCGCGGTGTTGGCCACCAAGTTAATGCCAAACTGCTCCGTGCCCACGCTAGAAATTGCGGGGGTAGTTAGACCCAACATAATGTAGCTGCTATTGGTTGGCCCCGGCGATGTCTGCACCACTGTATATCCGTTAGACAGGTATGTTTTTACCGTAAAAGTTGCCGTGGCCGTCTTGGCTGCCGTAGATGTAAGCGTGCCTAAGTTGGTACCGGGATTGGTTACTGTAAATTGCAGCCAAGGCTGTCGGTCTGTGTTAAAACCAGCGTTAGATTGGTAGCTGGTGCTGGTAGTGTTGCCCACCGCCGTCTCTCCTGCTGCCTGCTTAGAGCAGTACGTGCTGGAACAAGCGCGCAGGTTGCCGCCGCTGCCAAAGAAAATTTCGTTTACTCGGTAATTGCTAGACGATGCCTGCGGCACAGTATTTGCCAACACAATAGCCGGCGCCAAGACCAGCAGAGCACCAACCAGAATTACAGCCAGAGCGATTTGTTTGCGCAGCATACATCTATAGTATGCCATAAGCGGAATATGCTAGACTACAAGCAGCACGTAATACATGCAAGAACAGGGTGGAAGACAAAAAAAACGCCGATGCCGAACCCGCCGAAGAGTCGCTGGAGCAAGCCGCGACTATTGTTGACGCGCCTGAAACAGACAAGAATGATGGCGACCCCGATGTCATTGCCGCCGACAAAAACGTAAAACGCACCGTTGGCAGCCCGCTTAAACCATCGGTAGCCAAGCAGACCCAAAGTTGGCTGTTAAGTCTTAATATTTGGCTGCTTTTATTTGTCTTTGTGCTAGTAGTGGCGGGCGTGATTGCCTTCTTTAGCTACAGCTACAGCAAGAAAAAATCCGGGAGTGGCGGCACCATTAACACCACCACCCTGACTCCGGAAGTCCTCAGCCAGCTCACCAAAAACGATGCCACCGTGGGCTCCAGCGGCCAAGTCCTGTACGTACAAAGTAGCGCCGTTTTTACCGGCAAAATCCTAGCCCGATCCGACCTAGAAGTGGCCGGCAACCTGGTTTTGGGTGGACTTCTGAACGTACCCAGCATTAACGTAGCTGGCAATGCTGGCGTGGGCCAGCTGAACGTCAGCCGCAACATGGCTGTCACCGGTGACACCGCCATTCAGGGCCAAGTCACCATATCTAAAACCCTCCAGGTTGGCGGCAGCGGCACCTTTACCGGCCCCCTTTCTGCCCCGCAAATCACCGTTGGCTCTTTACAGTTGGGTGGCGATTTAGTCATTAGCCATCATATAACAGCCGGCGGTGGCACGCCCGGCCGATCCGTTGGCACAGCCCTAGGCAGCGGCGGCACCGCCAGTGTCAGTGGCACGGACACCGCCGGATCAGTCAGTATTAACACCGGCGGCGGCCCGCCGGCTGGCTGCTTCATAACTGTCAATTTTGTGACTAAATTTAACAGCACGCCTTACGTGCAAGTAACGCCTGTTGGCTCATCGGCCGGTGGTATTGCCTATTACGTCACCAAGACAACGGCCGGCTTCAGCATTTGCACGGCGACGGCACCCCCGGCTAACGCTAACTTTGGGTTTGATTACTTTGTGATTAACTAACCTCTACGACTGGTGTTCGCACAACTTTTCTGGAAACATACAGCGTTACAAAAAAGTTTACAACCATAGCCCCAACCCAAAAATATACAGCCGGGCCTAAAGTAACATTGATAGGTTTACCTTCTATTCCAAAAGGCATTTGGTCTACAAAAAACGGAATAAAAGATAATCCAATCGCCAATCCGGCTAAGATAAGTGCAGTCTTTTTGTTTCGGATCTTAAAACACTCTAACCAACTCAAGGCCATAGCAATATTTGCCCACCAAGCAATTATACCCGGGTGAATTGGCATCCAACAAAACATGGCACCAGCCAGGGTACCATTGGAATCAAAAACAAGAACTTCAGCTTGTTATTTTGGGAGGTTGTTGCTTGGGCAAATTTTTTTATGCTTAACACTATTTTCTCCTTCACTAAACGTCTAAAAACACCCGCACAGTATCCTGATGCACGTGCAGTAGACCACCGGCAATCCGGATGCGCTTGTTACCGGACGGCGCCGCCACATGCATCTCACAAGAAGTTAAGAGCGAGATAAAGTTGTGGTGATGCGGCAACACATCAAACGGGCCGGTGGCGTTTTCTGCGGACAGGCTAAAGGCCTCTTCATTGTAATACACGTGGAAAGGCGAGTAGACTTTTAAGCTCATGACCGGCTTGCCGTCGACCAATTTTTCCTTGGGGGCTTCTGCGGCTGGCTGGCCGTCGTCTACAATTTGACCGGTGCTGGCGTCCTGTCTTTTTGCCATCTTTAAACGATAATTTCCTCAATGCCCTTTAAGGTGTCTTCGCGGGTCCAGGTTTCTCCCTTGGTGGCGGACTGTGCTTCCATGACGTGCATGGGTTGGTTAAAGAATTGAATGAGCTTCTTGGCCTTGGCGTAATCGGAGCGGTCGGCGGCGGACAGTTCGTTCTCACCAATAATGGCAATAATGCCTTTCAGCGATTCGTACTTCTGCAGCAGTGCCTGCACCTGGAGGCTCAGCATGTAGTGCCGCTCGCCTACAATTTCTGGGCTTAAGAGCGATGAGCTGGAGCGCGTCAGATCCACAGCGGGGCGGATGCCCTGCTCTGCCACGGCACGAGACAGCACCAAGATTCCATCCATTTCGTGCTGAATCAACTGAACTGCAGGGTCAGACAGGTCATCGGCCGGCACGTAAATGGTTTGCACGGCGGTGATGGAGCCGTTCTCATTGGAAGCCAGCCGGTCTTGCAGGGTCTTAATATCAGTAAAAATGGTAGGCTCGTAGCCACCTTCGTTGGGGACTTGGTCCAAAATGCTGGACAGCTCGTTGCGGGCCTGCACGTAGCGGTACATATTGTCCGCAAAGTACAACAGGTCCTTTTTCTGATCATCCCGGAAATATTCCGCCAGGGTTACGGCGCTAATGGCAATTAAAGACCTTTGCACCGGGTTTTGGTCCATCTGGCCAAAGAACATGCAGGTGTTTTTTAAGAGGTCGCCGTCTTTCAGCGTCTCGTATAATTCCGCACCTTCACGGATGCGCTCACCAATACCCGCAAAGAACGACAAACCGCCGGTGCCCACCGCAATATTGTGAATCATTTCCATGGTAAGCACCGTTTTGCCCACACCGGCACCACCAATAACGCCAATTTTGCGGCCCTTTACAAAGGGTGTAAAGAAGTCGATAACTTTAATGCCGGTCTCCAAGATTTCCGGCTTGGACTGGCCAAACGTGGTGGCACGTGGCGGTAGTTTAAAAATGTTGCGCTTTTCTAGATTAGGGTCCAGGGGACCGCAGTCGTCAATTGGATCGCCCACCGCGTTGATAATGCGGCCAATCATAGCATCGCCCACGGCCACCTCTACGCTGTGGCCAGTAGGTGTTACGGGCATGCCCTTCTGAATATTGCGGTGCCCGTACAAGTTTAGACACTGCGCGGTGCGGGCATCCAGCAGCGCATGGACTAGCAGCGGTGTGTTGGTGTCATTACCAACGGTTATAACTTCATTTAAAGCCGGCATGCTCTCCGCATCGTCAAATTCTACATTGACCACCAAATCTTTCAAAGACCGTACCATTCCTTGGCTCATGCCGACCGACTCCTCATAAGTTTCATACCGCTAATAATCTCTTTCAGGCGCTGGTCGTTTAAGGCTCGTTTGGCGCGGTTGTATTCCGTATGCAAGTGCGCGTGCGTTTCTTGCGCCAAATCCTTAGCCGCAGACATGGCGCGGAATCGACTCGCGTACTGCGCCAGCTTGGATTCCAAAATAGTTTGGCTTAAAGAAATTTCTAGCATGGTCCGCTCCAGGTGAGCCACCACCGCAAAGCTGGACGGTTCAAAAATGTAGTTGCGCTCACTGATTATATCGTCGCCCTCTTCCACTTTTTTACCGGCGGCTTGCACGGCAGCGTGGAGTTCAATTTGCTTAATATCCTGCACCATTAAAGATATGTAGGTTTGATAAAAAACAGAGGTCGATTTGTACTGCTGCACATATCCAATCAATGGCGCCACATTAATATTGGCGTCTTTTTCTGGCAGCTTAAAGTACTTTTTAAAAGACACCCCGGCCTGACTCAGCTGCATGGCGCCGTGGTGGCCTACAATGACGATGTCGTGCTTGGTGGGGTCGTATTTTTTGAGCATCCAACTGATTAGGCGCTGGTCAATGTCGCCACTAAAGCCGCCCTCTGCGGTAATGGCAATAAACAGCTCCTTCTCTATGACTTTTGCTTCCGCGGTGCGGCCGTAATTAAACAATTGGTCAACGCGCAGCTGGCTGTACATTTGCCACAGGTCGGCAAAGAAGGCCTGGCTTTCTACCACCTGGTCTTTAATTTGCGCAATGCGCATACTAGACAGCCCCTCAAACGCGCTGGTCAGGGTGCTAATAGTGGCCATGGCCTTCTCTTCTAGCTCAATATCTTGCGGACGCCTCATGCTTTTGGCTCCTCTTCTTTTTCTGGTGCGGCCTCTTCAGTTGGCGCCTCCTGTGCTGGGGCCTCTGGCGCGGCCGATGCTTCTTCTGGTGCGTCCGTAGCCGGTTTTTCTGCCGGTTCTGGCACTTTTAGGTTACCAGTGTCTGCGCCGCCCATAAGCTGAACTTTAGCCTTTTCCCGCAGTTGGTCACGCACTAGGTCGTAGTTGCCTTCATCGTCCTGCACCTCTTTAGCCGATTCATGCACGTGCTCTTTGAGCGACTTAATATCCACCACTTCTTCTGGTGGCGTGTTCATAATTATGTCCAACATGAGCACTTGTTCTATAGGGGTATACGTCTCATTAGGGGCCTGGCTCATGAGCTCATACAGCTTTTTACCAAGCTGCAAGTCGCGCTGCGCTTCTAGGGCCATTTCTGAACCAAAGTGCGCAAATTCTTCTGCCGCGCGGTAACCGTTTAAGGTCTTAATCAGCTGCGCGGCCAGCTCTTTCTGCCGCTTGTTTAGGCCAAGACCACCAACACGAGTCACAGACAAACCAGTGCTGACGCCGGGGCGCATGGTATCTTTAAACACCTTGGTGTCCAAAATCCACTGACCGTCTGTAATGGACATGATGTTAGTGGGCAGATATGCCGTGATGTCACCGCCGGGCGTCAGTACTAGTGGCAGGCTGGTGAGGGTTTTACTGTTAGACTTAAGCCGTCCGGCACGCTCCAAGAGGCTGGAGTGCTGGAAAAACATGTCACCTGGGTAGCTATCGCGGCCCGGGCTAGAGCCGGAAAGCAGCGCGATTTCCCGGTAGGCGTGGGCGTGACTGGTTAAATCGTCATAAATAATTAGAGTGTCTGTGTCGCATTTTTGCCAGAGATATTCTGCCATAGAGCAGGCCACGTAGGGCGCTAAATAGCTCATGACCAACGATTCAAAGACGGTAGACACCACCACAATGGCTTTTTCTATGGCGCCGGTTTCTGTTAGCTTGGTTAGCACAGCATCGATGTCCGCGCGGCGCTTGGCCACCATGACATAGACCACCGTAATATCGGTTTCTTTCTGGTTGAGCAGCATCTGCATAGCCAGGGTGGTTTTACCAACTTTACTGTCGCCCAAAACCGCAAGACGCTGGCCGCGCACAAGGGGGAATAATTCATCTAAAACGGTTAAGCCGGTGGGTAACTGCGTGCTTAGGGCTTGACGTTTGGCAATACCAGGCGCGGCGTTAAAGACCGGCCAAACGGCGTCGGGCGCAATGGGCCCTTTGCCATCCAGCGGGTCGCCCATAACAGATACCACACGGCCCACAAAGCCCTTGCCTACTTTACACAAAAGCTCCTGATGCTGAACCACGGCCATCATGCCATTTTGCAGCGTTTCTGCGCCTAGGTGCAGCACGTACACGGTGGTGTTATCTACATGGTGCACAAAACCTTTGCTGCCATCTTCAAACATAATTAGCGCGTGAATATTGACCGGGTGCAGGCCGTTAACCTTAACAATAAAGGTGTCGACGCCAACAACTTCGCCCACAGGATTGCCGGCTTCTACCAACTTGTCAAAATGTCGATTATCGCTCATGCCTTGGGCGCCTCCTGCTTTGCGTGCAGACCCTCTATAAGCAGGTGCTTGTTATCGCGCAGCGAATTTTTGAGGCTAAAATCATACAATTTACTGGTGGTGCGCAGCGTGCAGCCCGCGGCAATACTGGGCTGCAGACCCACTTTAATCAGGAGCATAGGATGGATATTAGTGCGCAGCCAGGTGACAATTTTATTCATAAAAAGGCTGGACGGGTCAGCCGCAAAACTCATGGCCACAGCGGGCGCTTTGGTAAGCAAGGTGTCTAAATGCTTCAATAGCGCCTCTTGACCCTCTTGCTTGGCTAGATCGCAGCCGTAGCCGTTGGCTAGCTCTGCTAAGACTTTGCCCACCTTAGGTGTTTCTGTGGCTACACCAGCTTTGGTTTTTAGGCGGGCCGCGGTAGCAAGTTCTATGTGACGCTCTAGGGCGCGCTTAAGCCGCGCCACATCCCCCGGTGACACCACGCTCACAGGTAGGATTGCTTTAGGCTCCACGCCGCACGTCCTCGGCAATGGCCTCTTTGTTAGCGCTTAGTTCGCCAATTATGTATTCTAACTGGTCAGATAAATCGATTTGATTCCCAATAGCAGCCAAGATGTAGTGGTTGACGATTTCTGCCATGTCGTCCTCAAAGCGCATGATCATCTGCTGCTTCTCTGCCTGCAGCTGAGCAGAAAGTTCCGCGGATAGGGCCTGACGCTGCTCCTCAATAACCTGATTGGTCTTTTCTATGCTATCTATGGCCAGGTTTTTGGCATCCATAATGGACTGCTCGTATTTGGCAAATTCTTCCTGCAACTTCTTGGTGATTTCTGTCTTCATGTACTCGTTTAACTGGCTAGTGGTTAAACGAAGGTCTTGCTGCAGGAACATAGCGTTCTCACCAATAATTTTCTCAAAGTGCAGACGACCGCGGTTTCTAAGCTCTTCCCGGAACTGATCATCAAAAATATGCTCGGCATTCATTTTTGCCGCTTCGTCAAGCTGCTGATCGGCTGATTTTACTGGTTTTTTCTTTCCAAACATGTCCCCACCAATTCTTCTTTATAATTTTAGCACTAAATAGACGGCGACTAAACAGCCGATAAAAATGAGCAGGCCGGTAATGACTACTTGGATCATGTTGCGCATAATCGATTGCTTGGCCAGCGGGTTTCTACCAATCGCCATCATGCCGCTCTGGATACCACCGTACATCAGGGCTGCAGTAATGCCAAAGCCAGCAAGCATAATGGCAATGCTGACGTAGAGCTGGCTGGCGTTAATTGGCTTACCAACAACGCTTATGGCTGCTTTTTGCACAAACTGCGGCACGCCGCTACTGTTGGTGACCAGTAGCGGGTTTTTGGCCACGCCGATGTCTACCTGGACGCTACCAATTGCAGCTTGGATTTCTGCACCTTTACTGGTTTTTAGCTTGGCTACAGAGGCCACATTGTTCTTGCCGTCAAAGGTGCCTACGGCGCGGCCTAGGATTGTAGCCTGACTTGTATCGGCTTTCATGCCAATTCCGCTGATGGCCGATACGCTTATGGGGTCGCCCGCACCAATACTACCGTTTTGATTACTAACCAAGACGTAATAGCGGCCACTCGTAACCACATATACCTGATTACCCGCGGCCGTAGCCGGATCCGTGCTAGAGAGGCTAACCGCCGCACTATTAGGTGCCACCACCACTCCAAATAACTTCTTAGAGTCTGCATAAGTGGCAAGCGCGACGCTGCCTTGCTTCTTGGTGTCCGGCTGGACAATAAAGCCCGGCCGCAGCGTTTCCGATGCCTTGTATGCCTGAGCCACGGACTGCAGACTAGAGGCGTTGGTGTTGGTTTGCTTATCTGCCGCTAAAACCGTTGCCGGCATTAGCAGCAAAACCACCCCTGTTATTACCGACCATGCAGCGCGGCGTATCATACTACCCTTAAGTATAACCGTTATGACAGTAGTTTTACTAGTGTTTTCAGAAGCTTTGTAAGCTCGACACCCGTGGTGGTCTTGCCCATGGTAAATCTAAGGCTGGCCTGAGCATCCTGGTCAGACAATCCCATAGCCTTGAGTACATGCGACGGCACGCCTTTTTGCGCACTACAGGCCGACCCTGCTGCTGCCAAAATCCCCGCCATCTCTAGCTGAATGAGCAGCCGTTCATTATCTGCGCCCGGAAACGTTATATGTAGATTATTGGGTAGCCGCTGACTGTTGGAGCCGTTGAGCCGCCACACTTCTGGAAGTTGCTGCAAAAAATCTTGCTGGATTGTTTGTAGCCGTTTACCCTCTTGATGACGCTTGGTTTGTACCAGTTGCAGCGCCTTGGCAAAGCCCACACAGGCCGCCACATTTTCTGTGCCACTGCGCAAGTTGTATTCCTGCCCGCCGCCGTTTATTTGCGGCTGCAGCTTGAGACCGCCCTTTACGTACAAAATACCGCTCTGCTTAGGACCGTATATTTTGCCGCCGTTGAGGGTCATAAGATCAACCCCCAGGCGGGCCACATTTAGATCTAGGTAGGCGGCCGCCTGGCAGGCATCGGTATGAAAATACAGGGGCAGTGGGTTATTCTTTTGCTGTCTTTCTAGATTAAGCCTCTTAATCAGCTGGCCAATTTTGGTGATTGGCTGCAAACTGCCGACCTCATTGTTGGCGTACATAACGCTAACCAGCACCGTTTGATCGTTGATTGCTTTCTGTAGCTTCTCTAGGACTACAATACCATCTGGTCCAACTGGTGCCAGCTGGTGTGCATACTGCTGCGCTGGCGCCAACACGGCCTCGTGCTCCACGCCGCTAACCACCACATTGGCGCCTGGATACTGCTGCATAATGCCGTGAACAGCCAGGTTGCACGATTCCGTGCCGCCCGCAGTAAAGATAATTTCTGGCCCGCGTGCGCCCAGTACTTTGGCAATATCTGCCCGCGCCTGCTCTAAAGCCTGCTTAACGGTTTGCGCTGGCAAATAGGTGGCAGAAGGATTATAAAACTGTTCCTGCCAAAACGGCTGCATGGCCTGCAGAACCGCTGGGTCTAGCGGCGTGGCAGCGGCGTGATCTAGGTAGATTGGCTTAGGCATGGCTGGCGGCAAGCTCTGCGCGCAGCTTATCGCAGTACATGGTTACGGCTTGGTAGAAGTTGCGGAGCTCATCCCCCTGCACCAGTTGGTAGGAGTGTTTGCCTTGGGATTTTAGTATGCCTTGGGGGCGGACATCGTACCGGGTGGTCACCACATGATTTTTGCCGGCGCTGTCCAGCCATTCCTCATGCCAGACCCAAGAACTGCGGTCTAGGCAAAAGAATTCGCGGCGATGGCCTTTAGGAATTGGTCCAAACAGTTTGCCGCCCATGACTGCATTTTCTCGCATTGTTTTACGATACAAGGCTTCGCGGCGCTGGTCATTAGATTGAGGCAGTAGCTTAGGCAGGAACACGTAGAGCCTCCTCTATATTAGCTCTGGCATCCAATTCCATCTGAGTTGGTGGAACTTGATATGACGGAGCTGATTCTATAGGAATAACTGTAGCGTCTAAATCTGACTCATGGGCCCTAGCGGTTTCTGCGGCTAGTGTAGCGGCATGCAAATCTCGCTCTTGCTGGGTGGAAGTTAGGCTCTTCAGTATATTAGGTGCAACATGTTGCAACTTAGAAAGGATATCACTATGGCTAGCATCGGCAATGGCCAGCAGTTCTGCCTTTAAAGTCTGCTCTGCAGAAAAAGGCGCGTTAACGCTTTCTTTTCCCTTAAGGCCAAATCCGGTAAGTCTTCCAAAACTACTCATAGCAAAAACTAATTATACACCTATATGTCAAACAATTGTGCGGCATTTTTTGTAGTTTGGGCAGCAAGCTGCTTATGGTCGATGCCTTTTAGCTCGGCTAAAAACTCGCAAATGCGCACTATTTGTTTTGGCTCGTTTATTTTACCACGATTTGGGGTTGGAGTCAAGAATGGCGCGTCAGTTTCAAGGAGTAAATGCTCCGGCGGAATGGATTTGTACATGTCGATTTGCTCTTTGGACTTGGCAAACGTTGCAATGCCGTTTACCCCTATAAATAGCCCCCGCTGCAGCGCCTTGTCTAAATTGGCCTTACTGTCCGTAAAACTGTGCAAAACACCGCGGACAGGAGTGTTGTCATAGATTGGCCAAAAATCGTCAAAGGCCTCCCGCACATGGAAAATGATTGGCAAATCTGCCTCTTTAGCCAGCTGAAGCTGAAATTCCAGCACTTTGACCTGATCTGCTTTGGGCGAATGGTTGTAGTAATAGTCCAGGCCGCACTCGCCTATTGCCACGACTTTTGGCTGATGGACTAGCGCCGCAAGCTTTGGATAATTACTCTTGTGGGCACGCATCTCTGCGGCCTCATGCGGGTGCACGCCAATACTGGCCCAGCATTCAGGCTTATCCTGTACAAACTGTACGGCCAGCTCACTGTCCGCAAAGTCGCACCCCACGCAAATCATTTTGCTCACGCCAGCCTCCTGGGCATTTTGCAATACCTGACTCACATTTAGGTCAGATTTAGCCCAGAGCTCGCGCGTGGTGCGCTCACCGCTGGCCATGCCTATGGATTGAATATGACAGTGGGTATCAACTAACATCGGCAATAACACGAACTATTCTTGGTCCTGAAGTGGCTACACCAACAGTCGTGGAAAATGGAATAGGCCGCTCAGATTGAACTTGCGTGGCAAGTTCAATTTGGTCGTCCTCTAGTTTAACATTTTCTACCAAAACGCAGAGGACTCCTTGCGGCTCATCGTCTCCAAAAACACCGTCTATCAACACTCTTCGGCCGATAAATTGAGCAGCCGCGTGCAGTCTTTTGTCTGGCTCGCCCTCTATGTTTTCTGCGTGCCTGAAAACTGCATCGTTCCAGTTTGCCAATATATCTACTGCTTCTTGCTTTGAAGTTTTCATAGATAGCTACTATACTCCCCCTGTCTTAGAAATAAAATCTTAAGCGGGTTGCGATGGTTGATCGTGTTTAGGGAACAACGTGCCCTCTATGGGGCGAATGATACCTTCAGAAAACACGTTGCGGATGCGTGTGGCGGTCCCAGGCATAAACGGCTCTAATAGGTCAGCGATTTCTACTAAGGCGCCGGCTTGGTAGGCCAGGACTTCGCGCAGGTGGTCTTCATCGCCGGTTTTGGCGATTTCCCACGGCTTGGTCTCGTCTATGTACTGGTTGATGCCGCGGACTTGCTCCCAGACTTCGTCTAGAGCGCGGTCAAAGCGGCAGGCCTTCATGGCTTGTTGGTAGCCGTCTATATCGTGTGTGGCCTCTGGAATGTCGCCAATTAAGCCTTTTTGGTACTTAAGAATCATAGCGGCCGTGCGCTGGACGGCATTGCCGAGTTCGTTCGCGAGTTCGTTGTTGTAGGCGGCTTCAAAGGCGGGCCAGCTAAAGTCGCCGTCTTCGTAGCTGGGGATGTGCCGTAAGAAGTAATAACGGAATGGGTCCACGCCGTATTTATCTAAAATTTCTTGCGGGTTTACATAATTGCCCAGGCTCTTGCTCATTTTTTTGCCGTCGATGTTAATAAAGCTGTGCACATACAGCTGCTTGGGCAGCTCCAGGCCGGCACTCAGTAGCATAGCTGGCCAAATGGCGGCATGGAAACGCACAATATCTTTACCTATAACTTGCACGTCAGCGGGCCAGAAGTGCTTAAAATCGGCGTGCTCCGGGTAGCCAAGAACTGTGATGTAATTCATGAGCGCTTCTAGCCAGACGTACATGGTCTGCTTGGGGTCCCCAGGCACCGGGATGCCCCAACCGATTTTATCTGCCGGGCGGCTAATGCTGATGTCCTGAAGCCCATCGTTGAGCAGACTTAGGATTTCATTGCGGCGCGTCTGGGGCACAATTTCAAACTCGCCTGATTCTATGGCTTGTTTAACTGGCTCCGTATACGCAGAAAGTTTAAAGAAGTAGTTTTCTTCCTCAATTTTTTCAAATGGTCGATTGTGGTTTGGACAGGTGCCGCCAAGTTCTTTAACCTCTGTTTCTGTAAAAAAGGCTTCATCGCCCGTGCAGTACCAGCCGGTGTATTTGCTCTTGTAGATGTCTTTGCTAATTGCTTGCCAGACCAGGGCGGCGCGTTGCTCGTGACCGGCGTCTGTGGTGCGTATAAACCTGGTATTAGAAACATCTAAATCTTTGGCCAAACCACTAAAAAGCGCGCTCATTTTGTCTGCGAGTTCTTTGGGTTTTAGGCCCTGCTCCGCGGCTTTTTCAGCAATTTTACCGCCGTGCTCATCCGTGCCAATGCTAAACATGACATCTTTGCCCTGTTGCCGCGCATAGCGCGCTAAGCTATCTGCCATAACAAATTCCATGGCGTGACCCAGGTGCGGCTCGCCGTTGACGTATGGTATAGAGGTGGTGACGTAGTAATTGTTATTGGCCATAGCGTCTATTGTAACAGGGTTTGCAGATAGTTTTGCCAGGCAACCTCGTCGCCTTCTGCTTTAACGCCCTTGGCTAGCTGCGCCGCACGGCCAAGCTTATAGAATTCCTGGATGGTTTTGGCCAGGTCTTCTACATCGTCTGGCTTGCAGAGCAGGCCATCTTTTCCGTCCAGCACATGCTGCGGCAGCGACCCAGCCTTTGTTGCAATCACCGGCCGTCCGTGGGCGTGCGCCAACTGCACATTAAAGCTGGCCGTGCCGTGTTTGTACGGCAGCACTACCGCGTCCGCGCCTAAAATTAAGTCACTTATTGCTTCTTCTGGGACGTAATCCGTTTGCAAATGTACTCTGTTTTGGAGGCCTAAATCATTGATAAGCTGGTCGTATTGTTCGCGGCCGCCCCAACACTCACCGGCAATAGTCAGCTGTACATCCGGAACGCGCGCAAGGGCCTTAAGCAGCACGTCCACGCCCTTATATGGCCGTATAAAACCAAAGAATAGTAGCTTGTGTTTTACCTTGTACGGCGGCAACGTGGCGGGTTTGGTAATAACTGCGGGCAGCTCAGTTACGGCCACGGGGCGGGGGGTGAGCTGCTTAGCAACCTGCGCCTGCTCTTGAGTATGGACCAAGATTTTGTTAGATTTTTGCATGAGCTGCTTGGCTAGTCGGCGGTCGCCCGGCCTAGGTTCATGCGGCAGGACGTTATGGCTCAGCACAATCTTGGATGGCATTTTGCCAGCTGCCATACTAATCGCGCGGTAGATTGGCCCATGGAAGGTGGGCACCCACCACACAAAAATAATCTGATCCATCTGACGCAGCCGACGCCCAGCTGTCAGCCAACTAAACGGATTCCGCCAACTAAGGCTTTGTCGCACATTATTAAACGGTGGTATTTCTGGCCGCGCAACACGCTGCGTGCCCGGGTAAAACCATGGATACTGATGTTTCCAGGACTCAAGGACTACATTGTGTCCCGCCTGCTCTAAACGGCGAGCCAACTCCGTGGTGTGCTTGGCAATACCACCTTTGTAGGGGTGAGTGGGGCCAATAATTGCTATATTCATTTGAGGAGTTTAGTTACTTCTGCGCGCTCGGTGTCGTCTAAGTCGGCAAAAAGTTCTGTGTCGTATTTTTCTGAGACACTGTAGATGTAGTCTCTGAGCGTGCGCGGCAGGACATGGAAATGCAGGTGGTCTACACTAAGCTGACTTTGTTTTAGGAACGGCCGGTAGTTTTGGCGCACATCCACGCCATCGCCCATGCCGGCTTTAATCAGTTTTTGCTCTACATCCCAGATAAGCGCAAAGATATCTTGCAGCTCCTTATTCGTCAGTTCCCAGGGCTTTTCTACATGACGCTTTGGCGTAACCAAGGCGTGGCCGGCCGTCTTGCGCGGGTTGCTGAGGAGCACATTAGCAGAGTCATTACTGGCAATGACTCGTTCTTCTAGGTTGCAGAATGGGCAGTTTGTCATAATGATTTGGTGGGTGATAGGGCAAAAATATCCGGTGGATATTTTTGTAGACACCAGCGAAGCGTCCTTAGTTTTAGTGGTCATATGGTGGGTGATGAGGGGCTCGAACCCCCGACCTCAGCAATGTGAATGCTGCGCTCTAGCCAGCTGAGCTAATCACCCGATAAGTTTCAGTATAACAGATTAGTTAGCGTAAGCAGGTGAGGTTGCTATTTCTTCATCTTTAATGTCTACGTAGTCCCTTAAATCCTCCAGCATTACGTGTAAACGTGCAGTTTCTTCTGCTTGGGACCGGAAACCACTCTTAAGATAGCTCTGACCGGTTCGCAGCTCGCTAAGTTGTTGGCTGTTTTGGCCTAGGGTTTGTTTTATATCTGCAATGTCATGACGCACATCAGCCATGCTGGCCATGAGAGATTCTTGGCCAGTAATTAAGCTTTGGTACTTTTGATTGAGGTCTGCTTGGCCGGTCACCAGGCTACCATACTTCCGCTGGAGGTCTGCTTGGCCGCCCGTAAGTGTTTCATACTTTTGTAGCAAATCTTCTTGACCATGTTCTAATTTGATGACCCTGGCCGTCAGTTTTTGAACATCTATTTTGAGCTGCGCCACATCTGCCTTGAGCTCCGCAATGTCCACCTTTATAGGTAGCAGCTCTGCACGCACAACATCCGTGACGATGTCACGGATGACAGTGGCAAAACCGGAGGCTGCTAGGTCCATACCGCTACTGTAGCAGGCGGCACAATCTTTGCAATCGACAGTTCATTAAAATTTCATTAAATTCAGCTATTGACCCCTGTTAATGAATGAAGGAACTAATCAATGTAATCTTTACAAAAGCGCTCAAAAACGGCGTTGGTCCAGCCAAAGCCGGTCTGCGATGGATACACGCCCTTGGCCGGCGGCTTATCGGGTGACACCACGTTATATTTTTCCAGGAAAACACCGTGCGTACTAAACCAGTCCAGATTGGTCCGTAGCCACTTAAGCGCCTGACGACGAGCCTCCGCATGATAGCCGTAGCGCTCCAGCCCCTGCACCGTCAAAAACACCAGCGGCGCCCAGCCGTTGGGATGCGCCCACTGGGTGGGCATGCTGCCTAGCACAAATTTACCCAAGGGATCTTGATCGGTGGTGGCTAGGCCGCCTTTTTCATCAAATCGCTTCAGGGATTTTACTAATGCGGCAGCTTGCTCAGCCGACGCCTGGCCGGACCACAGCGGGTAGTACGCCGCCAAGCTAGCCACGCCAGAGCGCTTGCCGCGGACATAATTGTAGTCATAATATAGGCCGCGGAAACCGTCCCACATTAGGTTAGTCATGCTGTCGGCGCGGCTATCGGCCATGAGCTGCCACTTGGTGCTGGCAGCGGTGTCGCCACGCAGAGCGGCTGCCCAAGCAAAATCAGTTTCGTATTTATACAGCAGTGCGTTTAGGTCCACTGGCAAATAATTGAGTGCTTTGCGACTAAAGCGCGGTGTCATATCCCAACCGGACTCCGCCTCTGCTAAATCGTGTAGGTAGTTGATATCGTAATAGCGGCTGAGCCCGGCGTACACCAGGCGCTCGTGAGGCTTTTTGGTGCCTTTCCAAACTGTAAAGTATTCTTGCTCGGCAGCGGCCATGCGCGGCGTCAACCACTCCAAATCTAGGCCATACGTCTCATAGCAGTCGCGTATATAACTGGTCAAAAACGGCGGCTGTGACCGGCCCATTAAATAGGTCCGCGACGCATTGGGTATCACCTTAAAGCGCTCCAACATGGCCAGCAAATTGTCCAGCATACCCAGCACCAGCTCTTTGTGCTCCGCGTCCAGCAGCCCTTGCGCCATAAAGTAGCTGTCCCAGTAATACATCTCATTAAAGTCAAAATTAGTGTGCTCCTCATACGCGGGCACAAGGTATTTGTGAGGCAGTCCAATTAAGCTTTCATCATCCTCCGGGTGCCTGCGTTCCAGCTTCTTCCAAAACGTTTTGATGTACTGCCGCGCTTCTTTGACATCTTCTTTGGTTAGCTCTTTGGGCGCGGCCGGCAACGCCTTTTGCGCCAAAATCTTAGCCGTTTCTAGTGGCTTCTGGGCAGCGGATACGATGTCTTCTGGCGTCAGGCGGGGCATGTATCTAGCCTAGCTGGACATAGGACGTAAGGTCAAGCAGAGATTTCAAGGTATGGCAAACTACTGACGACTAGGGAGTCGCGGCCAGCCATTGGCATATAGCCTTGCTGGCCCTCCCAGCCCTCGACAACCGGCTTTAGTTGTGTAGTCGGACCCAATTGCAGTGCATCAAACGCTACAAGTCTACCAGCAAATGCAATCTGGCCCGGAGCACATACAGCTTCTCTGTTTGTACCCACCAGATAAAGCTCTTTTCCCGCAACAAAGTCCGTGAGCTTTTCTGCTTCCTCTGCCTGCTTTTTTGCAACTTCTCGTGCTACAGCATCAGCACAAACTTCCAGTTCAAACAAAACTTTTGTTGGAATAATACCGTCTAGTCCACGCAATCTCGCCACAACGTTATGCAGCTCAAGAGATGGCTTATTATAACTATTTTGGTAACTATCCTCTGACAACGCCGCCCCTATAAGAGTAAATCCAACTGGGTTCTGGATCCTAACTTCGTACGGTAACGAAGAATATTTTTGAAGTCGCAGTCCTGGCCTATCCTGGAATTGCCGCATAGTTACTACTGATGGATTTAGCTCTTCGCTTTTCCACACCTCCGTAAATCCTGTATACAGATCATCCCTGGTAAGTGTGCGTAGTGTTTCAGCCATAATTGTCTCCTTTTAGAGGAGTATACATAGTTAAGTTCTATGTTCAAAGCATAAGAACTACTTATTCAAACGTTTGCGCTTATTAGGATCAAGCTCACGCTTGCGCAACCGCAGATTCTTGGGCGTAACTTCCAAAAGTTCATCGTTCTCAATAAAGTCTAGGCATTGTTCCAAAGAAAAAATTGTAGGCGGGGTCAGCTGCACTACACCATCAGAGGAGCTGGAGCGCATGTTGGTGAGCTGCTTGGCTTTACAGACGTTGATTTCCAGGTCTTCCTGGCGGGTGTTTAGGCCAATGATTTGCCCGGCGTAGACTTTTTCTGCGGGGCCAATAAAGGTGGTGCCGCGGGCTTCTGCGTTTTGCAGGGCGTAGGGTGTGGACACGCCGGCTTCGTAGCTAATCAGTACGCCGTTTCGCAGCTGCTGCAAAGCGGCGCCCACGGGCTGGTAGCCAACGACCAAGCTGTTCATGACAATGGTGCCTTTGGTGTTGGTCAGCAAAATGTTGCGCATGCCTAGCAGGGCGCGGGTGGGCATGGTATAGACCAATTTTGTAACGGCCTTGGAGGCGTTGGCAAATTGCTCTTTAAGAACGGCACGGCGCTGGCCTAATTCCATTTGCACGGTGCCTACATGTTCTGCTGGGACTTCTATAATGACCTCTTCTATTGGCTCTACCGTGACGCCGTTTTCTTCATGGGTGACCACTTGCGGGCGGCCAACTTCAAATTCGTAGCCTTCGCGGCGCATGGATTCAATGAGCACGCCCAGGTGCAGTTCTCCGCGGCCAGCAACGGTGTACCCAATGCCGTCTGGCTCTACCTGAAGACCTACATTGGTTTCTAGCTCTTTTTGCAGACGATCGCCAATCTGGCGGCTGGTAGAAAACTCGCCTTCTAAGCCCTTGAACGGCGATGTATTTGGCCCTAGGTAAATACGCAGCGTGGGGGCTTCTACTTCTATGGTTGGTAGGGCTTCTGGGTTATCGCTATCAGCAATGGTTTCTCCAATTTGGGCATCGGCTATGCCGGTTAGCTGCACGATATCGCCTGCAATACCTTCCGCTACTTCAAATCGATTTAGGCCGTGGCTCATAAAAACATTTTCTACGCGCGCTTTTGCCACGGAGCCGTCCTTCTTGCAAAGAGCAACACTTGCGCCGGGCTTAATGTGTCCGCGGGTAATGCGGCCAATACTGTATTTACCTTTAAACGTGTCGTGCGCCAGGGCGGTAACCAGCATTTGGAAGGGCTTGTCTTGCTCTACCTGCGGCGCTGGGATTTCATTGATAATGGCGTTAAAAATTGGCTCTAGGTCTGCATCTGCATCTGGGTCCGTGGGCGGCGTATCCCAGGCTTTGCCGGCGCGGCCAATGGCGTAGTGCACGGGGTAATGCAGCTGGTCTTCATGTACCGCAAGCTCCAAGAATAGGTCGGCTAGTTCGTCTTCTACTTCTTTAATGCGGGCGCCTGGTTTGTCAATTTTGTTAATGACTACAATTGGCTTCAGTTCGGCTTCTAGAGCTTTTTCTAGTACAAATTTGGTCTGCGGCATGGGGCCCTCTTGGGCATCTACTATCAAAAGGCAGCCATCCGCTAGGTTCAAAGTTCTTTCTACCTCGCCGCTAAAATCGGCGTGGCCAGGGGTGTCTATAATGTTAATGCGGTAGTCGCCGTGCTGCACGGCGGTGACTTTGGCGGTGATGGTAATGCCGCGTTCACGCTCTTGGTCGCCGCTATCCATAATGAGCGACTGCGACATTTCTGCCTGGTTATCGCGGAAGGTTTTGGACTGTTTTAACAAGCCGTCTACCAACGTGGTTTTGCCGTGATCAACGTGAGCAATAATGGCGACGTTTCTAATATTTGCGGGGTCTTGTTTGGGGTTCATAGGCATAAAAATGGCCGGCGCTTTGGGCCGGGCCAACTCTCTTGGGTTATATTATATCATATCCTATGTGTTCTTTTATAGTAGTCCGGCCTCTACTAAACTTCTAAAATCCCAGGCCATGGAGCCTTCTGTTTTGTACGTCCAAAAACACTCTGCCTGCTGCCCACGGAAAGCGCTTAACTGCGCTGCGGCATACAGCTTAGTTACGACTTCCCTTTGATCAATTGCCAACGTATCCATCTGCACTGCCGGTAGCGCGGCCGACCACTCGCCAATCATGGTATTGTGTGTTAGCCGCGGCAGGGCTAACTGTAGTCGTAACCAGCGCTTAGCGCGCTGTATTTGCTTGGCGGGCGCAAACGATTTATCGCGCTCCGTAAACAACTGGTAGTGGTGGTGATCAATGACTAGTCGCGGATACTTTAGGAGCGGTAAATGCAGTGGCCAGCGCCAAGGGCGGAAAGCATCGTGTGCCACAACCTTAACATGTTCTGCGCAGCCAGCCACAGCTAATTGGTAGCCTCTTTTATAAAATTGCCGTAGTTCGCGCCTAGGGATTTGCGGCGACGGCTCATTTAAAAGCTCTAACCCCCACAGCTGTGGCGACCGCCCATAGCGCTGACAAATTCGCGCCAATATATTCAGCGTCTGCGCGCCGTAACTATGACCGGACTCACACCAACCAACCGGACCGATGCAGCCACTATGATCATTGCCGTTCTGCGATCCCGGCGCTCCGTGCAAATCTAGCAATACCTGCAAATCATACTTGGCGGCCCACTCAAACGCTTTATCTACATACTGCACTGTTGGCTGGTAGGGCGATGCCCCGCCAAACAGCCAGTACCCCACCGGTATACGTATTAAATCTACGCCCTGCTCCTTGAGCCAGGCAAAATCGGCCTCAGTAATAAAGCTGTCTCGGAAGGTTTTTACCCGTTCTGCAGCATCCGGCAATTGGCTGAGTGTAAACTCATCTACCGCCGGCGTGCCGTCAAAAACCGATGGCGTAATCCAGTGCTCCAGCACCAACCAACCGCCAAGATTCACTCCCCTAAGCATACGAGCTCGCTAGGTGCCAAAGCTGGCAGTATTGGCAATGGTAAATAGTTAACCGCGCACCGTGCTGGTGTGCCGCAACCACAGCGGCCGCCTTAGCTTGGCGCGCGGTATCAAAGCCCAACTTGTCGCTGCACGGCAGCGCGGCGGGATCTGGATTAACCGGCGTGGACGACCTCTGCATCGAGTTTTTCGCCCTTCTTTTCTCTAATTAACAGCGCGGCCGACAAAGAGCCCAGCAACGCAAGGCCAGCGGCCCACAGCAACGCGTGGCGGAAGCCAACCACCGTTGACTGCGCCATAAGTTCATGACCGGCTTGTTTAGCAGCGGCTAGGGCGGATGGGTCGCCAGAGGCAGCCTTTTGAGCAGCGGCGTTCATGGCGGCAGCGTGTGTCTTAGCGTAGTGTGCAGCGCCAGAAGTTGCGATGCCGCTCAAAATAGCCAGGCCAAGTGAACCACCAATCTGCTGTGAGGTGTTTAAGAGTCCAGAAGCCAAGCCAGATTCATTCTGAGACACCCCTGCGGTAGCTGCCATAGTAATAGCAATAAAGCTTACACCCATACCGGCAGCAGTCAAAACTAAGCCTGGGAAGATGTTTGTCCAGTAGGACCCGTTAACCGACATGTGGCTCAGCCAGAACAAACCGGCAGCAATAAGCCAAGGGGCCACAATCAGCGGCTTTTTATAACCAATGCGCGGAATAACGTGCTGCATGCTTGTTGCTACACCGCCAATCACAAAGGTAATCGGCAAGAAGCCCAGACCACTTTTAAGCGGTGACCACCCTAAAATTTGCTGCACGTACAGCGTAACAAAGAAGAACATACTAAAGATTGCCGCCACGTTAAATAGCGATGTTAAGTTGGCCGATCCCACGTTGCGCACCCCAAAAATGTGCAGCGGCATAAGTGGCTGCTTGCTACGCTTTTCGTTCCAGATAAAGGCTGTCAGGAGCGCTACGGCCGCGCCAAATAGCCAGATAGATTTGTGGTTTGTCCATCCATATTCCGGCGCCTTAGTAAGTGCGTAGACTAAGAGCATCAAACCGGATGTAACCAAAGTAGCACCCGGCAAATCTAGGTGCTGATGTTCTAAGTCCGCCTTGCTTTCTGGCACATAGCGATGTGCCGCCCAGGCTACCGCCAGACCAACTGGCACGTTGACAAAGAAGTTCCATCGCCAGTCTAGGTACTGCGTTAGCACGCCGCCAAGAAGTACGCCGGCAGCGCCACCGGCAGCTGCCACGGCGCCCCAAACACTCAAGGCTTTAGCGCGCTCTTTACCTTCTTTGAAGGTGGTCAGAACAATACTCAGTGCCGCCGGAGACATAAAGGCGGCAATCAGGCCCTGTGCAGCCCGCATTAAGTCCAGCATCAGCGGAGTGGTAGCCAGTCCGGTCAGCAAAGAAACGAGACCAAAAAGAGCTGTTGCAAAGACAAACTGACGCTTGCGACCATACAGGTCGGCCGCACGGCCACCCAGCAGCAAGAAGCCGCCAAAGGCCAAGGTGTAGGCGGTAACTATCCACTGCAGGTCGGCTTCGCCGGCAAAGTGCAGCGCTTTAGCAATAGAGGGTAGCGCCACGTTTACAATAGAGGTGTCTAGCACCACCATAAACTGGGCCACGGCCACAATTAATAAAATCAGGTTTTTATGTAGAACTTTTTTTACCATTTTGACTCCTATATCGGACTTTAGTGTACAGGAGCGGGCACTATAAATAAACAAAAACGTGGTGGTGGAGCTGCCGGCTACCGCCGCCGGGTCCATCGGGTTAGAAGATTTGTCGTCTACAGGTGTAGTTCATTTTGTGGTCTTAACAATCGGTTATTTATATGAACAAACATTCCGATTGAGCAATTCTAGTCTTAGCGCTGCGCTCAAATGGCACGCGGCGAGCAGTCAGAAAAATATGTAACGCTCCTACTCTATCTGACATGAAGCAGGAGCATTTTTAGCAGATTAAGCTGCTAGGGCGAAGTCAGCGCGGGCTAGGCGTGCGCCTAGAACCTTGTTGACTGCGTCGCTAATAGAAGTTTTTGCATCTATTAATGTTGCCTATAACGCTGGCAAGCGACCTGCGGATCAAACCGATAACGTCCAATGTCGAGCTTAAAATTCAGCCCCACGTCAATTACTATTATACCATAAAAATATTGAAAATTGTAGTATTTTTTGCTATGATAGCCCCTATGCCCGCTTACAGAGGTGCTATTCCTACGTCAGGTCAAGCGGAGGCTCAAATTTTTAGCCTTGCATCGCAGTGCCTGTATCCTTATACGCCTAAAAGCCCAACTATCCAGGAGGCGCTGCCTATTGCTAAAACGATGCTTGATGCCCTTGATATGTATTCTATTCAACATGGCCCGCTCGCTGCTGTACGGAGCGGAGATGTTACGGTCAAGAAATATACCTTTGAATCCAGTAGAGTCGATATAACTTTTTTAACGGTTAATGGCATTGGTAGACGTTCGCAACAAGTGCGCGGCCAGCACCTGCGTATCAAAACGCCAGCAGACAACTATGAATTCTCAAGACTGCAAAGGCCAACAGAAAATGGACTGCTCCCTCTTAACAGCCTGAGATATGGTTTGCAAACTCTGGGTACGCTTGCGGAAACCATGGCAGATGAAGTGGATTACCACGAACACCAGCTGGGCTACACACTACCTATTGGCAGTACTTTGGGCCCGCAATAGCCGATACCAATCTTGCAGGGTCAGGCTTTGGGGTCTGCTAGTTGGTGGCACTTCCGCACGGGAAAGAAGTTGATTAGTCGTAACTTTATCAAGATTAAGTCCGCCACTTAAAGAATTTAGAAGTGTTTTGCGCTTCTGACTAAATCCCGCCTTAACCAGCCTAAAAAACGCACGCGGCTCAACGTCCGGGAATAGCGGCTCCGGACGTCCCTGTAAAATTAGAATCTGGGAATCCACTTTTGGCGGGGGCGTAAACAGTGCGGCTGGCACCAGCGGCCCTAGACTGGCCTGCCAATAAAATTGAGTTGTTATGCTTAAAATAGACATATTGCCCGGCTGCGCACAAGCCCGCTCCGCTACTTCCTTCTGAATTAATAGCACAGCGCAAGCCGGCGGATTAGACGATTCACTCAGGAGCTGCACTAAATTACTAGTTAGGTAATACGGAATGTTAGCTACAACTTTGTAGCCAGCTGGCAGCTCTATGAGATTAAATGTACGAATGTCGCCATGAACCAAGCTAAAATTAGCATCACCCTCAAACCGATTTTGCAGCCCCGGCAGCAAATCTTGATCAAACTCCAGAGCAACCACCCTTGCGCCAGCAGCCAATAAATACTCGGTGAGTGTGCCCGTGCCGGGGCCGATTTCAAGCACTGTTTGGCCGGGCTGAACATCCGCGGCATCTACCATGGCCTGCAAGGTGGCGGGGTCATGTAGCCAGTGCTGGCCCAGCGATTTTTTGGTTTCTACCACCATCTGTGCGATACCCAGAAACTGTACGCTGCCGACCAAGATCCGTATTTGCCAACTGCATAGCCGTTACACCATCTGAGCTGTGTTACTGGGTTAGTTGCCCAGTCGCTACCAGCGCTGGCCATCTTGCTGCCCGGCAATGCCTGACAGAGACCGTATGCGCCAGAGGCATTTTGGGCATTGGGATTCCAGTTAGATTCTTTGCTGACAATATAATCCACGTAGGTGTAGTCGCCCGGCGCAATGCCGGCCAGGCCCATATCGCCCTTTATACCGCTTAGGCTGCTACCGCGCACCTCAATTTGCGTAACAGGCTCCTGCGTTACCACTGTCTGAATTGCGGTTCGTCCCACCTCTACGCCGTTGCGCAGATTAATTTGGTAGGTAACGGTTTTTTTGCCGGGTGATCCGGCTTGGCGCACAGCGCTGGTGCCGTATGCTAGGGTGGTGTCTGTTATGTATTGCTTAGGCATAGCAATATCTTCCGTAACAGTGGTGGTGGTAACGCCATTTCTAATAACGTAGATTTGCTGACCAGGTGTTAGCGGCGTATCAGCTAGCGGCATGAGCTGGTCTTCTTTGCCAAGCTGAATTTTCTTCTCTGCCACCAAATCACCAACAGTTTTAGCGCGTGTGCGCACTGTCTGACTGGAATTATACAGGTTAAGCGTAACCGGCGTGGCCCGATCTATGGTAACTTGCTCGCCAATGGCACCGCTCAGAATAAAGTTCTGAGTTGGCAGCGTACTGACCAAATCTTCCGGGAAGACAGTGTTGCCGGTCTGCGCAGCAATAGCCCGCGGCGTAGTGGCGGCACTGTAGGTGTAGTTACGACTTGTACCGTCCACGACCAGCACCGGCACAGCACGGTAAATGTTAATCCTAAAATCGTCCTGATTAATTTTGGTGGTGACCGCTGGTTCTACTACATCGCCCTTATTAATCTTGATGTTAAGCTTGGCCAGTAATGACCCCACGGTTGGCTCAATAGTTGGCACTACCTGCTGCACTTTATCATGCGATATAATCACGACTTTTGAATCGCGTTTTAAATGCGGTTGTGCTTGCCTGCCAAAAATGAGCCAGCCAGCTCCCAGCAGCAAGAACATAACGCCAAAAGTTACAGCGGGCACGGCAATGGGGTGCTCTTTGAGCCAGCGCAACTTATTTTTGGCGGCGCTTTTAGATCGATGTTTAAGGCTAAAAAACTTTTGCTTCATGTGTACAGAGCTTGGCCCTTACATACATTTGCCAAGTAATCTTAATTATAGCAAAAATTAGCTTGTTAGAGCTTCTTGAGCGGCGCAAAGCTAATATTAAGCTTGCGTAGGCCCTTGCCTTTAAAGTAGACGCTGGCAACATCGCCGTCCATTTCCAGGACTGTGCCCGGGCCAAACTGGGGATGCAAGACGCCGTCGCCTTCTTGTAGGTCCGGTACGTAGCGCGGCTCGTTGCTAACAGTGGCCGGCGGGCCAAGCGGCACACTGGGCGAGTCAGCCGCGGTTTGAATATTGCCGTCAATCTCTGATAAAAAGCGCGACGGCGGGTTGGATTGCAGGCCGCCGTACAAGAGGCGCGACCCGGCATGCAGCAGGTATAACTCCTGTCTGGCGCGCGTCATGCCCACGTAGCAGAGTCGGCGTTCTTCTTCCATTTCCGATTCATCGTACAAGGCGCGGGAGTGCGGAAAAATTGTTTCCTCCAGGCCAATCATAAACACCACCGGAAACTCCAACCCTTTAGCGGCGTGCAGCGTCATGAGGGTAATGGCATCACCGGACAGATCCGCCGTGTCTAAATCTGACACCAGGCTGACTTCTTCCAGGAAACCGGCCAGGCCCACATCTTGGTATTCTTGCGCCACGCTGAGCAATTCCTTAACGTTTTCTATGCGCGCCTCGCCCTGCGGCGTGTCGTCTTCTAGGTAGTCATAGTATTTAATGCGGCGCACCAAAGAATCAATCAGGCCGCTAACGGCAACATCTTCCATGTTGTCCCGCAGCGTGGCCAACGTATCTCCTAGCTCTGACAGTGCGGCTTTGGCTTTGGGCGTCAGGCTGGGACAGGTTTCTGCCCGATTTAGAGCCTGTAGCAAATTAAGCCCCTGCTCTGCCCGCCACTCGTGAAAATTCTGCAGACTTTTTGGGCCAATGCCACGCGCCGGCACATTAACGATTCGCTCAAAACTAACCCGGTCTTCTGGCTGAAAAACCAGCCGCAGATAAGCCACGATGTCCTTAATTTCTTTACGGTCATAAAAGCGCACACCGCCCACCACGCGGTACGGCAAGCCGTAGCGCATAAGTGTTTCTTCAAGCGACCGACTCTGCGCGTTGGTGCGGTAGAGCACGGCGTAATCATGCATTTTGCGGCGGCCGCTATCCAGGCCCTCACGCACGCGGCGAACAATCGCTTCGCCCTCTGCGCGGTCATTACTTACTGGCACAATTTGGACGGGCAGGCCATCACCCAATGCGGTCCACAATTTTTTGTCTGAGCGCTGCTGGTTCTTAGTAATAACAGCGTGCGCGGCATCCAGAATCCGCTTAGTGCTGCGATAGTTTTGCTCCAGTTTGATGACGGTGGTGTCTTTATAGTCTTTTTCAAAGTTGAGGATGTTTCTGAAATCTGCGCCGCGCCAGCTGTAAATTGAGTTGTGCACGACGATGCCATTGGCAATGTAATTGTGAGTTTTGGTAACATCTAGATCGTAGACAGGGCCTTGATAGGCTTCTTTTGCGACGCTTAT
>JAGQNO010000020.1 GCA_020428025.1 Candidatus Saccharimonadota bacterium
AATGGTTCTACGCCCATGTCTAAGAGACGAGGCAGACAGGTGGCGGCGTTATTGGTGTGCAGCGTAGTAAATACTAAGTGGCCGGTCAGGGCGGCTTGCACGCCTAAGTCGGCCGTTTGTTTATCGCGCATTTCTCCCACCATAATGATGTTGGGGTCTTGCCTAAGCAGCGCTCTTAGACCAGATTCAAACGTCATGCCGGCCAGTGGGTTAGTTTGGGTTTGGTTAACACCCTGGATTCTATATTCCACCGGGTCTTCCACGGTAGAAATGTTAACGGCCGGAGTATTTAGCATGCTTAGCACACTAAAGAGGGTAGTGGACTTACCGGAGCCAGTTGGGCCGGTTACCAGCACCATGCCGTGGGGTTGAATAATGGCGTGCTGCAGGGTTCGTAGGGCAGCGCCCCAGAAACCGAGTTCCTCAAAGGTGGCTGGCTTTGACGATTCGTTTAAAATACGCATGACCACTTTTTCCCCGTCCACCACGGGTAGGGTAGACACGCGCAGCGCGTAAGTAATGCCGGCAACTTCTATCTTAAAGCGGCCGTCTTGTGGCGCGCGGTGTTCATCGATTTTTAGGTCCGACAGAATTTTGATACGGCTAACTAATGCTCCCAAAACTTTGCGTGGCAGTTTATTTGCCTCCCGTAGTACGCCGTCAATGCGGTAGCGTACCACCACAAAACCTTCACGCGGTTCAATGTGAATATCGCTGGCGCCGGATTTTATACCGTATTCCACCAGCAGGTTTACCGTTTTGGCAATGGGCGAATCTTCTGCCAGATCTTCTTCGTCCACGTTTTCATCAATGGATTCTGCCTCTGCGCCTTCTGCAATAACTTTGGTCAGCTCGCCAGACACGTTGCCGCGGTAAACTTCTAAAACGGCTTGCACCTGGGTGTCTGTGGCGGCGTAAATCCGGATGTTGTTGCCCAGTTGCTTTTGCAGAAAGTTGAGCGCCTGGACATCGTCTGGGTCAGACATCGCCACCAGCTTGGTCTGGTTGGCATCGATATCAAACACCACAGCGTTATACTGCCGCGCAATCCGCTCCGGCAGCTGCTGGAGCGTTTCTTTTTTGATTTCTTTGGGGTTTAACTCTGTAAACGGCACATCTATTTCTGCCGCGTACAGCTTAGTCAGGTCCTTTTCAGAGATAATGTTGTTGGCAATGGCTAGGTCCTGCATGGCCTTTTTTTCAGACGATTCTTGCCCGCGCAGGCTCTCTAGCTGCTCAGGCGTAACCTGCCCGCTCTTCTTGAGCAGGCTCTCTACTAAGCTGTCTGGAATTCGCATATCTGTTCGGTGCCCATCCTATATATGGGCTATTGTAGCAGTTTTTGTGTGTAAGCGTGAGCAGTTTAGTGTTCAGTTCATTAACTTTTAATTAACTTGGAAGCACAAGCACTTTCTGATGGCAGAAAAGCGCGTAAAATGATAGAGTATAGGGAGCAAATGAGCTCGTTTTGAGGGGTAACAACGAAAGGGTTTTACTATGGCAAAAAAATCAGACAGTAGCAAAGTGGATCAAGAAGCGGCCAATAAGGCTAGCGCTGGCAGCGGCTCAGACGGTAAATCTAAAGCATTAGGCATGGCCCTAGAATCTATAGAAAAGCAGTACGGCAAGGGCGCCATCATGAAGTTAGGGGAATCTACCCACGCCAAGGTAGAAACTACTCCTACCGGTGCATTGTCACTAGACTTAGCATTGGGTGGCGGTATTCCGCGCGGCCGTATTGTAGAAATTTACGGTCCAGAAAGTTCCGGTAAGACCACCTTGTCTTTACACGCCATTGCAGAGGTCCAGAAGCAGGGCGGCACCGCTGCCTTTATTGACGCAGAACACGCCCTAGACCCAGCCTACGCCAAGCGTATTGGGGTAGACGTAGAGAACCTACTGCTCAGCCAGCCAGATAATGGGGAACAGGCGTTAGAAATTGTAGAAACGTTGGTGCGATCCAACGCCGTGGACCTGATTGTCGTAGACTCCGTTGCAGCACTCGTGCCACGTGCAGAAATAGAAGGCGACATGGGGGATTCTTTGCCTGGTTTGCAGGCTCGTCTCATGAGCCAAGCCTTGCGTAAATTAACAGGGGTTATTAATCGGTCCAAAGCTACCGTGGTCTTCATTAACCAAATCCGCATGAAGATTGGTATTATGTTTGGTAACCCAGAAACCACCACCGGTGGCAACGCCCTTAAGTTCTACGCTAGCGTGCGCATGGACATTAGGCGTATTGGCCAAATTAAGCAGGGAGAAGACGTCATAGGCAACCGTACTCGCGTTAAGGTGGTCAAAAACAAGATTGCACCGCCATTTAGAGAGACTGAGTTTGACATTATGTACAACGAAGGCATTTCCCGCGCGGGCGACATTCTAGACCTAGCTGCCGCTAAGTGCGTTGTAGAAAAAGCCGGTGCTTGGTACTCATACGGCGGCGAGAAGATTGGCCAGGGCCGGGAAGCCACCAAGCAGTTCCTACTGAGCAATCCAAAGCTCATGGAAGAAATTGCTGGCAAGGTAAAAGCTGCCGCAGACGCTCCTAAAGAGGACTAATTAGCTTGAAAATCACTGCTATTAAGCAGCAGCAAAAGCGCGCAGACCGCTACAGTTTTTATGTGGACGGCGCTTATGCGTTTAGTCTCAGTGAGTTGGCGCTGCTAGAGTCCGGCCTAGCTAGTGGGCAAGAGCTGGATGCCGCAGGGCTAGAGCGCTACAAACAGCTGTCCCAGGACGACAAATTGTTTGGCCGTGCGCTTCGCTATGTGGCGCTGCGGCCAAAATCGGAGTGGGAGCTTAGGGCCTATTTAGAAAAACACCGCTCCCCTGCACCGCTTACTAAACAAATTACGAACAAGCTCAAAGACCTTGATTTAATTAATGATCAAAAGTTCGCGGCCGCTTACGTGCACGACCGTCTCCTGCTCCGCCCAACCTCGCGGCGTCGGATTAAACTTGAGCTTGCCAAGAAACGTGTGCCAACAGATATTATTGACGGGCTACTAGCGGAGCAGTCAGATACTGTCACGCTTCAGGAAGTCATTGCCAAAAAACGGCGTCAAAGTAAGTACCAGGATGACCTAAAGCTTATGCAGTATCTAGCGCGCCAGGGCTATAATTACGGCGAAATAAAGGACGCGCTAAGCGGCAGCAGCAACGGGGACGGCCCCCTTCTCTAAGGGGTCATTTATAATAATTCTTTTCATGGTAATTTCATGTATTTGGCTGCGGTCCACGCTCAGTTGGCCGCCGGTAAAGCTCTTAAGTAGTGACTGGCCTACATACAACTTCTGAATATACATGCTGCTGCCGTCCACGGCGTAATCTATGAGCTTGCCTAGGCGTTTGCCGCCAGTGGTGTCGACTGGCTTGCCATCTAGCACAAAATTAAGAGCCAGAATGTCTTTGAGCCGCACTAGGTCCTCTGCCTCTGCCAGCACGCCATGGTCGTTAACTACAAAACCCTTGCTAATAATTTCTCTAATGTCTTGAACCAGCAAAATCAGCTCTGATTTATCGCGGTTATCCAGCACATAAAAGCCCTCAATTTTGAGGTTGTTGGGGTTAATGATGGGCTGCGTAATAACCGCCACCGGCCGACCGGTGCGCAGTGACAAAACGGGCTTCCCAACAATCATTCCACTTAGCTGGAGCATGCTTCTAGTATACCGCTCCGCACGGGTCCTGAGGCAAAAATCTTTTTACAGCCTTTTCTTGGGGTCAAACCGCTCGAATCTTAAATAAAGATTAAATAATAAACGGCTTATGCTTGCAAGCATTTTTAGGCGGCTGTACGATGCTTGGCAGTATGAAACGATTTGCATCCATTTTACTCAGCTTGGCCATTACGTTTGGCTTGCCGGTCCGCGTACTTGCAGCCGCTCCCATGGCTGCGCCCAGTGGCCTGGGTCTGCTGGAAATCAAAATTACTGGCGATGAATTTTTGGTGCTGCAAAACAACACAGGCGGCACGATCTCTGATCTAAGCGCCTACTGGCTGACCATGTACAACAACGTCAACCCAGCTGCGTCTGGCGTATCCACCAGCACGCAGCAGTTACCCGCGGTCAGCCTAAGTGCAGGGCAAACGGTGCTACTGAGCAGCAACCCTGCCCCAACGTGCGGCGCGGCCGTGGCTGGCAAGCTTAACGTTAGCCTTACGGATGCCGGTGGGTTCCTGCAGCTTACTCAAAATGTTGTGAGCAGTAGCGGTATAACCCAAACTGCTACTGACATGGTTAGTTGGAGCTCCGGTGCGTCTGGTCAAATTCAGAACGTGCCATCCAGCACTAAAGACCCGCGTGCAGCGTACTATAGATTTCAATCTGGCCTCAGCTACCCCTGGCAGTTAGCTGACCTTGATCCGGCCGTGAACTGCCAGCTGATTCCGATGGTGGCTGGGGTAGGAACGTCTCCTGCTGTAACTCCCCTTAAAACCGCTGCGACATCTCCGCCGGCTACCATCGTAAGCACAACGGAGGTCGATGCGACTGATCCGGCGAGCGCTCTCTTGGCGGCGCACGCGTCTCAGATGCCGGCAGCAGACATCGGCCTCAGTGCTCCACAAATTTCAGAACTATTGCCCAATCCGGCTGGCACTGGCAATGACGCCACGGATGAATTTATTGAACTGTACAACCCTAACGACCAGCCTTTTGACCTGAGCGGCTTTGTGTTGCAAACCGGCCTAACAACTACCCGCCACTACACTTTTCCGGCGGGCGTAGTGTTGGAGCCACATACTTTTAGAGCGTTTACTAGTGAAGATACTGGTCTAAGTCTAAGCAACACCAAAAGCCAGGCGGAACTGATTGACCCATTGGGTGCCACCATAAGTGCTACAGAGGTTTATATAAACGCTAAAGACGGGCAAGCCTGGGCCTTGGCTGGAAGCGTGTGGCAGTGGACTACCCTGCCAACCCCCGGGGCGGCCAATAAAATTAGTGTGCCTGCTGCAGTCAAGAAAAAACCAACCACCAGCAAAAAGACCGCTACAACTAAAGCGTCGTCCAGTACCAAAACAGCCAAAAAAGCCGCTGCCAGCACCGCGCCCGCCAAACTGAGCAGCAAACCCGCCGGCCAAATAATGGCGCCGATTCACTGGTGGGTGCTTGCTCTGGTAGCCGGTGCCGCTATACTATACGCAGTATATGAGTACAGACGGGACATTATCTTTTGGCTCCGGCAGCACCGCGCAGACCTTAGAGTTCGCCGCCGCCATTGGCCAGCGGCTGAAGGGGGGCGAGGTGATTGAACTTGCCAGCGACCTAGGCGGCGGCAAAACAACCTTTGTGCGCGGCCTAGCTAAAGGCGCAGGCAGCGCGGATGCAGTAAGCAGCCCATCGTTTACATTAAGTAATGAATATACTGCGCCAAAACTTACAATTGCTCATTACGACTTCTATCGGCTAAACGAGCCGGGCATCATGAAGCAAGAACTAGAAGAATCTATTAATGATCCCGCTGTAGTAACGGTGGTGGAGTGGGCAGGGATTGTAAAGGATGTACTACCCCAGCGGCGGTTAACTATACACATTACTGCTACTAATCAGGAGTCGCGCCAGTTTACCTGCACTGCCCCGGCAGAGCTGGGCTACTTAATAGAAGGGCTAGCCACATGATAATTTTAGCCATAAAAACAGACCAACCGCAGGCATTTATTGCGCTTTATAACGACAATCAAGAGCTAGCCAGCCACAGATGGGAAGCCGGCAAGCGGCTAGCAGAATCGCTGCACCAGACAATAAAAGACCTACTCCAAAAAGTTGATAGTAACTGGCAAGACATAGATGGAGTTGTAGGCTACAGTGGCCCGGGTAGTTTTACTGGCCTCCGGATTGGGCTTACTGCCGCTAACACATTGGCGTATGCTCAAAATATTCCAATCGTTGGTGAGGGCGGCGATGAGGATTGGCTACTAAGAGGTATTGAGCGGCTAGAAAACGGGCAAAATGATACCCAGATTGTGCCAGAATACGGCGCAGATCCACATATTACTGCGCCAAAGCATTGACCGGGTAAAAGCTAGCGGCGTATAGTAAGGGTAGGAATACTTTCCAAAAGACTTATATATATATTTTAATTTGATTCGTGAACTGTTGGCCCTGAGTAGCTAGAGAAGTGAAAGCGATTGCTGCCGACCAGCCGTACGACAGAAAGGAACTGCTATGATTCCAGCTATTATTGCAGCTGTAATTGCTCTTGCCGCCGGTTTTGGGGGCGCAACAGTTATAAATAAAAAGAAGGCCGGCGCTGCTGCAGATGCCGCAGAAAAAGAACGCGCCAAGGCAGAAAAAGAGGCTGCCAAATTATTAGACAAAGCCCGTGAGGACGCCGTAAAAATCACAGAAGACGCTCGCAAGGATGAGCAATCCCGTCGCCGCGAGATTAAAGAAATAGAAAATCGCCTAGTCCAGCGCGAGGAAACTCTAGACAAAAAACTGGATGAGATAGACAAGCGTGCAGAAAAACTCCGAGCCGGTGAAGATGAAGTAGAAACTCTTAAAAATGAAATCCGGGATATCCGCACCAAACAGCAAGAAAAACTAGAAAAAATCGCCAAACTATCTAAGGCCGATGCCGCTGAAAAGCTCATGCAAATGACAGAGCGCGATGTAAAAAATGACCTCCTTGGCCTAGTTGCTAAATTGCAACATGAAGCGCAAGAAACAGCAGAAGAGCAAGCCGCTGTTCTGATTACAGCTGCCATGGAGCGCATGGCATCAGAAGTGACCGCAGAGCGCACGCTCACCAGTGTCAAGCTGGAGGACGAGGAAATGAAAGGCCGTATTATCGGTAAAGAAGGCCGCAATATTCAGTCGCTGCAGCGCGCCACAGGCGTAGACATTATGGTAGATGATACCCCGGGTTACATCGTCTTAAGCTGCTTTGATCCGGTCCGCCGTGAGGTTGCACGGGTTGCTCTAGAAATGCTAATGAAAGACGGCCGCATTCACCCGGGCCGCATTGAAGAAGTCGTAGACAAAGCCCAGAAGCAGGTAGAGAAAGACGTCGTTCGGGCCGGTGAAGACGCCGCCCGCGAAGTTGGCGTAATTGGTATTCCTAAAGAACTACTGCACATGCTGGGAGAACTCAAGTACCGCACGTCCTATGGCCAGAACGTGCTCAAGCACTCCACAGAAATGGCCCACATGGCCGGCATTATTGCTGAAGAAGTTGGCGCCGATGTAAAAATCACCAAATACGCCACCCTTATGCACGACCTTGGCAAAGCCCTGACTCACAAAATGGAAGGTAAACACCACCACATTAGCGGCGAAATGCTGCGCAAGTACGGTGCGCCAGAAGCTGTGGCGCTAGCCGCTGAACAGCACCACGATGATATGGAAACTACATCAGTAGAAGCAGTTATTGTGCGTGTTTGTGATGCCATTAGCGCCGCCCGCCCTGGTGCCCGCAACATCTCTGCAGAGAACTTTGGCGAGCGCATGCGCGAGCTAGAAAACGTCGCCAATGGCTTCCCCGGCATAGAAAAATCCTACGCCATTAGCGCGGGCCGCGAAGTCCGCGTCTTTGTTAAGCCCGCCCAAGTGGACGATCTGTCTGCGCTGCGCCTAGCTCGCGACATCGCCAACAAGATTGAGGCCAGCATGCAGTATCCGGGCACCATTAAGGTGAATGTGATTCGCGAGACTCGTGCGATCGAGTTTGCTAAGTAATCCGCGTCTTTACTCCAAATAAGCCGAGGCGCTATACTAGGGATATAACTAGGAGGGTACATGGATAATCAACCAAATGGTTCTGTTGGCTCCGCGCCGCAGTCACAAGAACCAGTCGTGCAGTCCGCGCCAGTGCAGACGCAGCAACCAATGCCGCAACAAATGGCAAGTCCTGCGTCAACATCTGGCGGCAGCAAAGCCATGTACATTGTAGGTGGGATAGTTGCAGCCATCTTATTGGTGTTGGGCAGTCTATTTTTTATGGCAATGCCAGCTCTTCAGGCTACGGCAAAGGCAGACAAGTTTATGCAAGCCGTGAAAGCTAACGATGAAAAGACAATGCAAGAGCTATCGGGCTCGGGCCGCGATGGCGTTACGGACAAGCTCAATGCTGCCTTGAAAACAGGTAGCTATAAACACACCGATACTAAGAAAAAAGATGGGTCATTTGTAGTAAGCTTCGATGTTAGCGGCGCACCGTCCGTAAAAGATGCCGTTGTTGTTGTAGAAAAAAGTATGATATCTAAACTGCTAATCAATACCAAGGGTGCTGCCACAACCACAGAACCGACGGCCACAACAAGTGCGCCGGCAACCGCAGCAGCTGGATGTTTAACGGTTGCAGACCTTAAGGCTGCTGATGTCACGAATATTGATTCGTTATCTATAGCCCAAGATTTGGCCAGTTTCTATTTTAAGGCAGACTCAACAGAATACGACTCAAGCTATTCTAATGATTTTAGCCTTAGAGATATTGCAAAAACATTTGAGTCTATTAAGAGCAAAACATTTACGTTAACCGTGCGCGGGTCTGTTAATGACCAAAACGCAAGCGCAGCAAATGATAAGCTAGCCAACGATCGAGCTGCCAAGGTTAAGGCTGACCTAGTAGCAAAGGGCGTAAGTGCTGATCGCATCACAATTGAGACTCCTGACCATGGCAGCATTAGTACCGACCCAGTCACGTACCGCACTGTAGTGGTTAAGGTCGCAGTGCCGACTAATTGCGGTGGTGATGCCGCAAGCTCAGCTGGTCGTTAGAATAAAAAATCAGAGCAAAGGCTGGCTTTTTGCCAGTCTTTGCCGTATAATTGGCCTCTGTAACCACCTGGGGCAGACCGGGGTGTAGCGCAGCTTGGTAGCGCGCAGCGTTCGGGACGCTGAGGTCGCTGGTTCAAATCCAGTCACCCCGACCAGTACGTGATTACAGTATCGGGGAGTGGCGCAGTCTGGTAGCGCACGCGGTTTGGGACCGCGGGGTCGCAGGTTCAAATCCTGTCTCCCCGACCAATAAAAATGACTAGGTTACATCCTAGTCATTTTTATTGCTTGAGACGAGGGCTAGAACCTGCGACCCAGGATTTTGCCGCAGGCAAAAGACTGTAGGTCGCGAGGTTCGCGGAGCAAAGTCACGCGCACAAGCTTGCTTGGAGCATTACTTTGCGGAGAAGGCCGATAGGCCGCTATTCCTGTCTCCCCGACCCAAAAAGAGGCCAAAATCGGCCTCTTTTCTAAAAACCAAAATCCCTACTTAAGATTCTTCTGGCTCCAGCCCCAAATCAAGCTGGCAACAGCGCCGCCAACGAGCGGGCCAAACAGGTAGAGCCAAATCGTAGACCAGTCTTTAACTAGGTCCCAATTTAGTAGGTCTGGGCCAATGCCAACGGCCGGGTTAAAGGCGCCGCCACTAATTTTGCCAACTGCAAAAGCACCGGCCATGACTACCGTACCAATGGCTAGGCCAAAGTAGTGGTTGTCTTTGGTTTTCTTACTAAAGGCAACGTTAAGAACCGTAAAGACTAGCGCAAAGGTAAAGACTGCCTCTGCGGCAAAGGCCGTCCAGAAGCTGACGCCATCGCCTGGGGCTACGACCATGTCGGTATCGCCCAAGAATCCAACAGTAGCAGCGGCTGCTAGACCAGCAACTAATTGCACGGCTGCATACACTAAGAAATCTTTGCTGCTTAACTTTTTCTGAATCCATAGGGCCAAGCTGACCGCTGGGTTGTAGTTGGCTCCAGAGATGTAGCCGCCCATGTACACCATAACTGCAAGTACGCCACCAATTGCCAACGGATTACCGGTGAGCCCGACAACCAAAACCAAAAAGAACGCGCCAATAAACTCAATTACGTATTTTGCCATGTTCGCGCAATCTCCTTATATTATACGGTCATTGCAGCGCGCCCAAAATCGGTGTCAAAATATACGTTGACAAACGCATAACCCTTCTGCTTAAATTAGCCTGAACATTCAAAAAATAAATCGAGGGGAAAATAACATGGAGATAACCAATCTGTCTGCCGGTCAGGGGGCTGATTCTGCAAACACAAATGCAGAAAACAACATTCACACAGATGGCACTCCCAAAAGTCGCTTAGACTTCCTTAAATATGTGCTGCCGGCGCTGGTAATTCTTGGACTAGGAGGCTTTGGCGTCTATAAGCTGATTGGCAGCAAAGCGGACACGTTGCCTAATGGCGATATCTTCGCGAATAAACAATTTTTTGATACTGCAACAGGTGATGTTGGCGAAGCAAAGTTGCCAGCTAGTATTTCATACGCCCAAGATCCAACCAATAATCCAACCTGGAAGGTCAGGGTGCCAAACGTAACAGTCTCTAAAGATGGAACTAAAATAGCCTACTATAATCCAGAAACAAACAAGATTTATGTTGTAAGCTCAGCTTCAGGGGCGATAATAAGTGAATTTACTCTGC
>JAGQNO010000021.1 GCA_020428025.1 Candidatus Saccharimonadota bacterium
AAAGCATCGCGGCCAGGTCGCCGGCGCGTTCCAGCGCCGGGCCGGAGGTGATACGGATGGCCGCGCCCATCTCGGCGGCGATGATCATCGCGAGGGACGTCTTGCCCAGACCGGGCGGGCCGGAGAGCAGGATGTGGTCGGGCGTGCGGCCGCGGTTGCGGGCGGCGTGCAGCACCAGTTCCAGCTGTTCGCGGACCTTCGCCTGGCCGATGAAGTCGGCCAGCGTCTTGGGCCGCAGGCTGGCGTCGAGTTCGGAGTCGCCCGGAACGATCGACGGGGCGAGCAGTTCCTCGTCGCCGAAGTTCCCGTCGCCGAAGCCGCCGGTCATCGGCGGGGCCCGAGCCCGGCGAGTGCGGCCCGCAACGCCGTCTGCGAGTCCGCATCCGGTTGCCCGGCAAGGACTTTCGAGACGGCCTGCGCGGCGGCGTTCTCGGTGAAACCGAGGCCGACGAGGGCCTGCGTCACCTGGGCGCCGACTCCGGCCGCCGTGCCGGGCAGCGCGACGCCCGGATCGCCGGCGGGAGCGGCGACCTTGTCGCGCAGTTCCACCACCATCTGTTCTGCCGCCCGTTTGCCAACGCCTTTGGCGGTTTGTAGGCGCTTAACATCGCCGCCGGCAATGGCCGCCCGGACGTCCGCGGCCGTGCCTATGCCCAGCACCGCTAACGCCACTTTAGGCCCCACATTTTTGACGCTTAAAAGCTGCCTAAATAAACCCAGTGTGTCCTGCTGCGCAAAGCCGTAGAGGTCGTGTGCATCTTCGCGGATGTGTTCGTGCACGTATAGTTTAGCGGGCTGACCAGCGTGCAGCGAGCCGAAGTCAGCTAGCGTTACAATCAGGCCGTAACCCACGCCGCCAACGTCCAGCACCAAAACGTCACCCAATTTTTCCGATACCACGCCGCTGAGCGTCGCAATCATACCTGCTCCGGCTTAAGTTCTGGCTTAACCGTGTCCTTGGGTTTTGTCACGGGTCGCCAAAAAATAGTAATCGGCGCCAAAACAGACACCAATAGGCTCACCCAAAAAACGATGTTTGTCACCATTAGGGCCAAGCTAAACGGCCGACTGTCGTAACTGGTTTCATAAGCCTGCTCCCCGCTAGACTTAAAGGATTGCACTTCTTTATACGTAGCCGGGAAACCGCGGCGCGTAATCTTATATTCGCCAGCATCGGCCATTTTTTGCTGCACTGGGGGCGGCCCAAAGCCAAAACCTTTGCCTACTTGGAATGCATCGCTGCTGGTAATGCCAGCGCTCAGCGCCAAAGCCGCACCAAAACTTACCAACACAAGTAACATAAGAGTCTTGAGTCTCTTCATACTGGCTATTATACGCTGATTACCTGAAATTATAGTGCTTATGCTTAAATAATGATTATCATGCTTATGCAAGTTTTGTGGTATAATAAGTACATGAGGGATAACACGACAACTTACGCTTTCATAGATAGCCAGAACCTCTATAAAGGCGTTGGTGGGGATATTGTTAATCCTAAAACAGAGAAAGTTGAATACGAAGGCTGGGAGCTTGATTATCGCAAATTCAGACTCTACTTAAAAAATAAATACGGGGTTTCTAAAGCATACTTTTTTATCGGTAACCTGCCAGGTAAGGAATCTTTTTACACGCTCCTACAAGACATGGGCTACACCGTGGTCCTTAAGCCAACTCTACCCTTCCGTGAAAATGGAGTCAGCAATGTTAAAGGCAATGTGGACGCAGAACTAGTGCTGTACGCCAGCGCACTTACGTACAATCAGTACGATAAAGCTATAATTGTTAGTGGTGATGGTGACTTTTTGTGCCTGGCTGAGTATTTAGATGCACAGAATAAACTACTGAAGATTTTAACTCCAAACCCTAAGTACTCTAGTCTGCTGAATAAATTTGCTTCTAGAACACTAATCGTTGGCAGCATGCGTCAGCAACTTGAGCGAAACAAAAAGACTGGCCTTGCCGGTCGGTCGAAACCTTAGGGCTAGCCAGTCGTGGTAATAGCTTTAGTATACTACGACTTGACAGAATTTGTCAAGTATATCATTGCTTGCTAGCGTACGGCAGCCGCATGCGTCAGCGCTGCCGCCAGGGCATCGGCGGCATCATCCGGCTTTGGAATTTGTTTTAGATTAAGAAGTACCCGTACCATCTCTTGCATCTGTTTTTTGTCTGCTTTTCCGTAGCCAGTCACAGCCTGTTTGATTTGCATGGGCGTGTATTCCGCAATAGCCAGACCGGCCTGCTGGCCACACAACAGCACCACACCGCGAGCTTGCGCCACGGTCATAGCAGTTGTTACGTTGCGCGCAAAAAATAGTTTTTCTACGCTCATGGCATCCGGTTTATGCAGATTGATTATCTCTGTGAGCTCATCAAAAATGGTCTGCAGCCTAATGGCATCCTGCTCATGCACCGGCGTCTTAATGACGCCGCCGTCCACCAGTGTTGGCTTACCTTTTCTAACGTCAATAACACCAAAACCTAGGATGCCGGTGCCGGGGTCTATGCCCAGGATTCTCATAACAATAGTATAAAATGAAATCAGAATGAAAACCAGAATATACAATAAGTCAGAGTACCTATCTAATCTGATAAACAAGATTGAACACGTAAAGAGTGGCGGACGCGTGTTGCTTGCCACCATGGATTTTGATGCTCAGCATTCAACATATTCGCGTCTGCTAACAGCACTTGTGAGGGCATCTGAACGTGAAGTTACTGTGATTTTTATTGTTGATGCCTACTCGTTTTTGTATGGCCAAACTAGCAGGCAAAAAAATAAACGTGCCCAAAATAAGGCTTGGCTAGGAGCTCTTAAAAAGTCTGGCGCGATAGTTACCATTTGCAACAAGCCAAAATTTCCCGTAACTATTCCTTTTATGGGACGGTCACATATAAAGTGTGCTGTTGTTGACGATGTGGTTTACTTGGGTGGCTGCAACTTAAACAATCCTAACGAGCTAGACCTAATGCTAGAGCTAACTTGCAAAGATGCAGCCGGTTGGGTGTACGCGCAAATGCTACTAGTCGCAGAAACTTGCAGCACAGAAACCGCTTTTAAATACAAGGACTTAGCGCATCAACTGCCCTCTGGCGATACTATACTCATTGACGCCGGCAAACGCAGACAATCTAGTATTTTGGCAGTGGCGCTTAATCTTATCGATACCGCTAAGGCCAAGATTCTCATAACCTGTCAATTTTTTCCAGGCGGTCCTACCGGAAAAGGTCTAAAAGGCGCGCTACAGCGAAATTGCAAGGTCAAACTATATTACAGCCAGCCCGCAGCCCACGGTGGCTCAGCATACTTACAGCATCTATACAATTGGGTGCAAAGGCGGCTGTTGCCTGAAGAACTTTTTAGCCGCAGTATGAGTACAGTGGCCCCAAAACTGCACGCCAAAGTACTTGTCAGCGAGCGATGTGCAATTATTGGCAGCCACAACTATGTCTGGCAAGGTGTGTGCTTCGGCACAGCAGAGATTGCATTTATCACCACTAATAGCCAAGTTATTACCCAGCTAGATGCAGCAGTGGAGGACCTTGTCTATGTCTCTGAGTGAAATGATTAACCAGACAAACTCTCAAGACATTGTTCTGCACGATGGACTAAGCTATGTGGACGCTCTTACCCAATCCATCGCAGAAAAGTCTCATGGAGATCGAATTGCTGTTGCTACCATGAGCCTTGAGCCAACAGAAGAGCCGGTTAATCAGTTACTCAATGCTATGGAACAAGCCGCCCAACGCGGTGCCGAGGTATCACTGTTAGTAGATGGCTACGCATTTCTAGTCGATTCCGAATCACATCAGTTTGGGCCATTATTTGTTCCATTTACCACTTCTATTTTTACCCACAGAAGGAAGACATTAGCATGTCTTGCCAAAGCTGGCGCACATGTTACCGTTACCAATAAACCAAGTCGGTATGCCAGCAACCCTTTTGCGGGTCGCTCACATATTAAAGGCTCGGTCATAAACGACACTGCCTACATAGGCGGCCCCAACCTCCATAATGTAGACCGAGTTGATGCCGCCCTAGAGATTCCAAATGCAGAATTAGCAGATTTTGTCTTTGCCAGCTTAAAGCGCCTAGAAAAAACTGGCGACGCCAGGACTGCCGTGCAAGAAGGTCAAACATATTTTGCCGACGGCAGTAGCTTGTTGCTGGACTCAGGCGAGCGTCAAAAATCGTACATTCAGAGTTTTGCCAGGCGGTTAATCGCGTCTGCCCAGGAGGACGATTGGCTGCTATTTACGACTCAATTTGTTCCACGCGGTCAGATACTGCAGGACTTGGCAGCAGCACACGAACGCGGTGTTGATGTGCAGGCCATTTTTACCCCTCCATCTGGCAAAAATGCTGTCATGTCAGCCAGCGAAAGATTTGCTTTTCATAGACTGCGCAAAACATTCCCTAAGGGTCTTGTTAAAAAATTAATCTTGCCCTCAACTAAGCCGGTTCATGCAAAAGTAATCGCAACTCCAAGAAATGTTTTAGTCGGCAGCCACAATTTTGACCCACGCGGCATACAATTTGGTACGGCAGAGATTGCCTATGCCTGCTCCTCAACCGAGCTAGGACAAAAGTTGGGTGAGCATATTCTACGTCAGTGCTCCTAAGTTAGCTTTGGCCTGCTTTTGGGAGTTATTGCTCTAGAAACTCTTCCGGAATATCAAAATTGACGTGTGTGTTTTGGACTTCGTCAATGTCGTCTAAAGCGTCCATGAGGCGCATAATTTTGCCGGCCGTGTCTTTGTCTGTTACCGGAACAGTCATGTTGGGAACGTAGGTTAGTTCTGCTTCCAAAATTTCTAGACCTGCTGCACGGAGCGCATCACGGACGCGGGCTAAGTCTGTGTTTGCGGTATAAATAACAGATTCTGCACCTTCTTCTTGGACATCTTCTGCGCCGGCGTCTAATGCCGCGAGCATAATGTCGTCGCCCCCGCCCTTCACACGAATCATACCTTTGTGGTCAAACTGAAATGCTACGCTGCCCTTGTCTGCAATATTGCCGCCATGCTTGCTAAATGCTAGCCGAACTTCTGGATAGGTGCGATTGGTGTTGTCTGTGGCGACCTCTACCAAAATAGCGGTGCCGCCGGGGCCATAGCCTTCGTACAAAAGTTCTGTTAATTGGGCGGCCGATTTGTCTTTAACCCGATCAATAGCTCGCTGAATATTGGCCGTGGGCATGTTGGCCGCCTTAGCTTTGTCTATAGCCAGACGGAGCGCAAAGTTGGTGTCTGGGTCTGTGCCGCTGCGCGCAGCAATGGCAATTAGGTTGCCAAGTTTGGTAAAAATTGCGCCTCGTGCTGCGTCTTTGGCGCCTTTTTCGCGCTTAATGGTTGACCATTTGCTGTGTCCGCTCATATGGGGTTATTTTAGCACTTTTACGGTTCAAAAGCCAGGTCATGCAGCCGATTAAACCATATGCGCCCCACATCTGCGGTGGAGACAGCCACACGTTTTGTCTAAAGATTCCTGGTATGCTCGCTAAAAGACGGGCCACGTCTAGCATGTAGGTTAGCAACCAAGCCGCCGGCCAGCTGAGCCACCCGGCAATCGTGGGCGCAAACATACCCAGCAGGCCTGCAATCGTGCTCAGGAGCATGGCCAGCGGCACCAACGCTACCACCAGCACATTGGCTGGCAGATTTACCAGCGACATCTGTCCAAACATAGCCAGTACAAACGGCAAGGTCATGATTTCTGCACTTAGGCTTTCTAGGAAAACGCCAACGATTACGGAATTTTCTAAGCGCGTTGGCAACCTTGCCTGCAGCAGCGGTCCGACTACCATCACACCATAAAATGCTAAGAAGCTTAGATACCAACTGGGGTCACCCCAAATGTATAACGGGTTAATCCAAACCGTTATAGTCGCCGCCATGCTGATCAGCAGTTCAGGGCGCATACTGCGGCCATAAAACTGCGTAACCATACTGAGGCCACTGACAATGGCCGCCCTAAAAATACTGGCAGAGAGACCGGCCAGCAGGACAAATAAGGCCATAAGGCTAAAAGACAGCGCAAACGACAGCCGCTTAGACTTATCTGCCAGCAATTTGCGGCTGGCCTGCAGCATGATAGTTAAGTTGTAGCCAGACACCGCAATAACGTGCGTCAGGCCTACCATAAGCAGGTCTTGCTTGATTTCTGGTGGCAATGTGGCGCGCTGGCCAATCAGGAGGCCCATAGCAAACGATGCCAGTGGCTCCGGTAGCGCTGTCTGCATACCGGCCGCAAACCGTCGTCTAACATCCGCAATCCAAGATGGCTTGTGATACAGCAGTGTAAATTGGCCATAGCTTACAAAGCCTTGGTAACCGCCAAGCCCACGGGCTAACTTGCCCTCTAGCTGCAACCGGTCGCCTTGAAAAATACTGTTCATCCCAAAGCCACTAACACTCAGTTTACCGGGCAATTTTTGGCCAGACTGTGGGTCAAAAATGTCCACCGCCACAAAGGTAATCTGTGATTTTTTACCATAGACTGCATCTTCGTTAGCGGTGATTTCCAGGCTTACTTTAGTGCCGTACAGGGGTTCGTACGCCGTCAGCTTTTGGACATATACATCGCCCCGCCAGGTACCAAGTAGCGCGCCAAACAATACCGCAGCTACAAGCCGGGCCACAGGCGCCCGCCAAGCAGTAAGAGCGGCAGCGATACCAATAAGACCTGTCAAAAATGGCGGGGGCCGCAGTCCCCAGCCAAGTCGCGCTACACCCACTGCCACTAAAAAAGATAGGCAGAACATGAGCAGGAGCGTGGTGCGCCTAAATCGATAGAAAAAGAAGTCCATAGCCGCAGTCTAGCGCAGCTGTGGACTCATCAAAACCACAAGCGGCTAAAAGTTAATTAAGTTTTAATTATCTCTAGAGGCCACTCAATGTGTTGTATTTTAGGCCTCTGGCTGTCTAATCGTAGCTAGGCGAGCAATAACACCGGCAATCAGCGCGTACACCGCCATTGCCACCAGCGTAGAAATTTCTACCTTAGAAACGCCGTACTCTACTTTGTAGTTAAACATGCCAAAGAACGGCCATGCAAACGGATAGCTAATATTGTAAATAAAGTTTACAAACGGACTGGCGGTGCTAGCCCCCAGAAGCAGCAGCACAAAGCGCAGCGCCAGCAGGCCAATAATAATCCCAGCAATCAACCAAACGGTTCGAGCTACAATATTAGACGGGCGGTCAACGGTGGTGGGCACATCGTCTCTAACAGTTTCGTTTACGGTGCTGATGCGCTCTGTGGCAACGTTGCCATCGGCGTCAGTTACCTGGCGAGTTTGTCTAACTTGTTCTGGCATTTTGATATCTCCATTAGTTAATGGTTTTACTGTACTGCCACGCGGTCACCTAAAGATGTAAACTGCCTCACAAAATCCGCGTAAGCTATTTAACTGGCTCTTTTGGCCCCAGGTACTTAGGACCAGGGTTTACGATGTTTTGAACGACCATTTTATCTGTAGAAAACAACTCTCGTAGCAGGTATGTGGCCGCCCAATCACGCTGGTCGGACTGCGCGGCTGCGCCAATAACATTAATTCCCTGGCGCTGACAGGTCACCACGGCGCGTGGCAAATGATAGCCTTGCGTGACCAAAATTGCATCGCGCACTTCAAAAACGGCCCAAGCTCTATAGCAAGTATCATAGGTGTTAAAGCCCGCGTAATCCTCTGCCAAATCTTTGTCCGGTACGCCGAGCTTTTTGGCGTAATTACTCATAACAAACGGCTCATTGTGTTCCACCGTACTGTTGTCGCCGCTCATTAAAATTTTCTGAACCCGACCTGCTTTGTACAGTTTTACAGCCGTCTCTATCCGCCAGCGCAAATACGGCGTGGGCGCTCTGTTTTCATAAATACCGGCTCCAAAAACAATGGCCACCCGACGCTTTGGCACATCTTGCACGGCGACATGATCCAAGTTATACCGATTGCCGCGCGTAGAAATAAACGTGTAGAACGTTGGCGCCAACAAAACAACTACGAGCACTAGCACAACCCCGCCCGCTAGCAGCCGGAACCGTTTGTTACCCCAAAGTCCTTTTGCTGTTTGCATCTGTTTTAGTATACCAAATTACCAGTACTTGGGTCTTACCGGCCTAGCAGCTCTGCAAACTTTTCCACGTTTGGAAAAAGCGGCAGTTTTTTCATGTCTTCAGGCGTAAACCAGCCAAGCTCTTGGCACTCATCAGATGGAGTAAAATCATAATTAGCTAATTCCATCTGGTAGATAACATTTGCGATGTAGCCCGGTTTGTTTAACCTGGGACAAGTCAAAAAGTAGAGCGGCGCCTCTGATATCCACGTTACTTCTAGACCCGTCTCTTCCTTGATTTCACGCCGCAGGCAATCATGCGGATCTTCGCCGTGGTCTATACCACCGCCCATTAACTCCCACTTGCCGTTGTCTTCCCTGGGCAGCAGATACTTGCCATCCTTAATCACAACGCCCTTGATACTGATTCTGTAGTAGTTTTGGTCCTGCATGCCTTAATCATAGCAGATTAGGCCCACTGGGATCGCAGCAACAAAGTAGTTGCTCCGCCGCTTGGCCATGCTCGGGGCAAGCTCCTGCGCGTGGCCGCGCTCTGCCGAACCCAAAATGCTTTGCATTTTCTGGGTTCGGGTCCGCAGGACTGTTCCAAAAGAAAACACCTACCGCTTGGTAGGTGTTTTCTTTTGGAGGGCCCACTGGGACTCGAACCCAGGACACCCTGCTTAAAAGGCAGGTGCTCTAACCGGCTGAGCTATGGGCCCGCACCGCAGGAAAATACATTTTGTGTTTACTTAAAATTATTTTCCGAGGATGTGGGTCGCATATGCGCAAAGCACATATGGGCCTTCCGTCGTTTTAAGGACAGCGTTTATTATCTGTTAAACCACACAAAAAGTCAATCGTCCCGACTTATAGCCAGCGGCCGCCGTACAAGATAGCACCGGCCAATACAGAACCATCGATAATGAAAAATAATACCTGGTAAATAAACACGATGCGCTCTCTGTGGACTATGGCATACCAAATCCAAACAAGTGCCATTATTTCAAAGCCAATCCAAGACAAGATGTTAATATCGTGCGCGGATTTTGTTGAAAAAACTTGATAGGCTTGCGGCAATGTTAGCAGCGGTTCAACAATCGCCGCAAAATATGTAGCGCGATCAATAAATCGTGGCTTAGAAGCTTCACGAACCTGGATAACCTTTTTTAGTTTGTGATGGTGTTTTTGTTTCTGCATCTACTCCTCTTTCTCAGTCTTTGCGTCCACGTTTTCCGTGTTTCTCCCCTCCTGCTTGCGGCCGCTGTAGCCACAGAACCAGCAGACAAAGCAACGTGGTCACCCCCACAATCATGACCTGCATTTTGGTCAGCTGGGACCATAGCGGGTTGGACATGATAGTGTGCGCCAAGCCGGGCGGCAGCAGCGGCACTGCTAACAGTGCCCCCAAAAGCCCCACGCCTGCGGCCGGGATAAGATTCAGCGCCAGCTTGCCGCCGCGCACTGTTCTAATCATAAACACAGCGGTTAGTACAACTGGTAGCAGCAGTAGGCCTAGCTTAATGTTATTGGTAGTTAGGCGGCTCACATCGGCGCCATGAGCGCTAAAAATGCTCAAAAACTGGCCAGCTTCTGGGGCTACAAACTGCATTAAGACAGACCCCAAGCACAAGCTCAAAAATACCAGTGTGGCGTTTATGCGCAGCAGCATCAGAAAGAGAAATGGCACCAAAACTAGGGCGCCAAGAGCAAGAGTATGGGAATCCATGTTCTTAGCATAGCATAAGCGGGTTAGGCGCTTTAGCGAGAGACAATTTTCTTAGTGCGCGGCTGACTTACTTTTATGACGACCGCTGTTTCCACGCGGCGGATATCCGCTAAAATACGGGAGCGATCTTTGTTAAATAAGACCAGGTCAAACACGGGGTCGTCGCCGTTACGTGCAAAATCGCACATGTCGCCAATTTTTTTCTTAAGTTGAATCCTAGAAAACGACTCCACTTTGCGAATTTTATTAATGCCCTCAAGACTAACTAATCGTCCTTTTTGACGTGCGTAAAACTGCATAACCACGGTGTAGCCCTTAGTTTTCTTTGGTAGAACAGGCTTCTTGGGCAGTCTGATTAAGATGTCGTTCATGGAGTGATCAATGCCGTAGGACAGCTCGTACATTTCGTGTCTAAAGCCGCCAATACGCGGCCCAAGCTCAATGACTTTCCAGCCGTCTTCTGTTTTCATGAGCTCAATATGACAGTTAGTGCTCCGCAAATTGAGCGCTTCTACCGCTTTTTCTGCAACTCTGCGGGCAGCTTCAATTTTGTGAGGCTTTAGATTTACCGGTGTAATGCGCTGATAGCCAAAGAAATCCTCGTAGCCTACGG
>JAGQNO010000022.1 GCA_020428025.1 Candidatus Saccharimonadota bacterium
AGTGCAGCTGGCGGCAAATACAACACAGACCTCTTAACTGACGATGACAAAAAAGTACTCTTTGGTGATGCGGGCACCTCTGCAGCTCCAGCAGGCACCGGCAAAATGCCAACTGGCTCCGCCCAAGAAATCGCCAAACAGCTATTGCCGTTTATCGCAGATGGTAAGGTCCGCTGCGTAGGCAGGCAAGGGGCATCATGTCCGGACATTCAGCGAACTGCCAACGGTCAATCCACCCGCACAGGTGACTGTCGTGCTGATTCATTAGATGCGCGTACTGTTGGAATGCTGTTGGGCCTTGCGCAGGCAGGACACAGTTACAGTATTATGGCGATTTGTAGCGACCACAGCAAAAACACTGACGCTGGCCACGGCGGCGGGTTTGCTGTTGATTTTGCCATATTTGATGGTGTTAGTTTCTCTGGAGATGCGTATCAACCTTTTGATCAAAGAAGAACAGAGGCGGACCGTACGCTGACCCAGGCAGTTGTTAACCTAGTACCAGCTCCTCTTGGCTTTGGCCAGGCGGTTGCAGGCAGAGGGTACCCAAACTGCCACAAAAATAATGAGGCGTTTTCGTTTCTCGCGCCCTACAGTTTGTTTGGCGATGGCTGTCATCATCAACACATAAGCGTGGATGGTCACTAATGAAGCGCCTTGCTAATTTTTTGCTTGCGATGCTCATCGTAGTACTTATGCAGCCTTCATCAATTTTTGCCGCACCTCTGACGGGCAGCGAATTAAAAGAGCTGCTCATAAACCCTGATTACGTTACATCTTATAACTCTGGTGTCTGCTCGTCTGACGCTACCTTAAGTGGAGCTACAATTCCACCGGATGTAAAACAAAATATTGACAAGCTCCTGCCTGCTTATCAAAAGGCTGCTGAGCAAACTGGAGTTCCGTGGCAATTGCTGGCCGCCGTCCACTATCGTGAAGCAAATAACAACCCTTCTCAAGATCTTCAGGCAGGCAACCCGCTCGGAGGGGGTGGTAGCCAATATGCTGATTACACTGGTGCACGCCCAAGTACTATAGAAGCGTCTGCTGTCATGGCGGCTCAGCAGCTTATTAGTAAAGCCGCCGCCGGGGTCGTGAAATTACCAATCAACACCTCAAATCCCGATTCGGCAGCAATAAAGGACGCGCTTTTTGGCTACAACGGCCGGGCGGGTGTATATGCTCAGCAAGCTGCTGATTTGGGTTTTGATGCAAAAACACAACCCTTTGAAGGGTCGCCATACGTTATGAATAATTTTGATGCCAAGCATCAAAACATGAAAATTATCACACGTGATTTTGGGGGCCTGGATGGTATTGACGCCCGCCTTGGCGCTTTTACGGTCTATAGTATGCTTGGTGGAGCTAGTGGCGGAGCAACCTGTTCTACCGGAAGTACGGGGAGTATTGTTGCAAAAGCCCTTGAATACGCATGGCATGATGGTCGAAGAACATTTGAATTAACGCCTGCCTACGCAAAAGCAATTTCAGACGCTCAGGCCAAAGGAGAGTTTGTAGGGGGACTCAGCCACCCGGGTGTAGACTGCGGTGGATTCGTAACTAGGGTAATGCGCGACAGTGGCGTTGCGCCCGATTACAATGGTTACCAGCAGGGCACTATTATGCAAATGAAGTGGATGCGGGACCATCCGGAAAAATATCAAGAACTCACTTCTGTTGGTAGCACGGCAGATTTACAGCCGGGAGATATTGCTGTAAACACGAGTCACACCTTCTTATATGTCGGTCAACAACCAGACTATCAGGGAGCAACAGCAGAATCTTCTCTGAATGGTTATGCGCCAACAGGAAACCCGGCACATGGCCTTACGACCTTTTCGTGGTTTAGAGTAATACAATAGGGGGAGATATGCGAAAAAAGATATTAATAATTGGAGCGGTCCTAGCTTTGGCGCTTGTGGCTTGGGCGCTCTTTAGCGCGGGGCAAAGACAAGGGAAAATAAGAGTATCGGTATTGGCAGCACCAGTTGACTCAAAGATAACTATGAATGGCAAAGCCGTCAAGGCCGGCTCTCTATATGTAAGCCCGGGTGAACATGTTTTTAAGGCGGTTAGGGAGCACTTTAATGACTTTGAGACCAAGGTGACTATAAAGGCCTCTCTGCAAGACCCAATTTATTTAATTCCATACCCTGCTGACAATAAGGCCTATGATATTTTGGTATCAAACCCCAAAAACCAAGAAATTCTTGATCAATTTGGAGCCTATAATAATCGATTAGCTCAAAAAAATCTTGAAAAGTATCAGAAGGTTTTAAACGAACTGCCAACACAAAACTCTCACTTTAAGATTGATTATTCCGCTTCTGAGTCGGGAGCTGTGAGTTTTCAGGTGGTTTTGTACCCGATAATCAACCGCCCAAGTGATTACGCTCAATACCAGGCACAAGGTCAGCAGTATAAACAGGAAGCTTTGCAGTTCTTGACCGCCCGCGGTGTCGATACTAATAAGGAATCAATTTCCTTCACACCAAACTTTTAGCTACCCCAGCGGCAACACCCGCGCCGCCGCCGCAAACGCCTTCTGCACCAAATCCGCGTCCGTGGTGGTAATAAACGTCTGGTAGGGCGCCAGGTAGCTCGTAAGGGCGTGGCGGCGGGCGCCGTCTAGCTCGCTAAAGACGTCGTCTAGTAGCAGCAGCGGCCGCTGACCGCGGGATTGCTCCAGCAGCTCTAGTTCTATAATCTTGAGGGCCAGCACTAGGGTGCGCGCTTCACCGCGACTGGCGGTTATGTCTACCGGTTTGTCCCCAAACAGGACAGTAAAATCTTCGCGGTGAGGGCCAGTGCCGGTGTAGCCGCGGGCTACATCCAGCGCTTGGTCTGCTTCTAACTTGCTTAGCATGAGCGATTGGTACTGCGCGGCAGGGAAATGCGCGTTATATACCATTTGCGCAGCCGCCTGGCTGCCTGACAATATGTCATACAGGGGATGTAGTTTGTCAGATAGTTGCTGCACTAGGTCTAGACGTTGGCGGACAATCTGGCCGGCCAACTCGCTCAGGCGAACATTCCAGGGAAAAAACTGGTTGGAAGAACCTTGCTTTAGTAGTGTGTTGCGCTGACGCAAAGTCCTTGAGTAATCGCGTCGCAGTCGCCCGTAGCCGGTTTTGGTTTGCTCTAAAATGTCATCTAGATAATCTCTGCGCTCGGAGGGTGAACCGTGAAGTAACCGCAAGTGGTTCGGCTCAAACAACACCACGGGTAGGCTATGTTCTAATGTCAACCGTTTATAGGGTTTACCGTCTATGTCGTAGATTTTACCGGGCTTTGGCTCCCTAATGAGCTTAACAATGCGCACGTGACCGCCGTCCAGCGTAGCATCCAGCCGTGACCACGGCTGTTGGTGTGCCACCAGCTCCTGATCTGCTGCCCGATACGACCCGCCACGCGCCAAAACTAGCAGCGCTTCTAACAGATTAGTCTTGCCGCTGGCATTGGGGCCAACAATAATATTAACCCCGGGCGCAAACTCAAAAGCGGCGTCCTGGTGGGAGCGGAAGTGCTGCAGGCGCAGACTGGTAATCATATCTCTTGTATTATAGGGGTTAGCTCTTCAGCGGCATAACGATGTGCGCATAATCCGGCGCCTTGGGATCCCGCAGCAGAGTAGGCTCTAGCTTGCCATTAAAGCCAAAGATAACCTCATCGCCAGACAGGGCGCCTAGCGCGTCTAACAGATAGCGTGAGTTAAGTGTAATGCTGCCGGATCCTTGCGCGGGACCCGTGGCTACAGCGGTGTTTTCTCCCAGCTGCGAGGCAATAGAGCGGATACTCAGGGCACCGGTGCCGTCTTCGCCGCCATCGGCCAAGACTTCTAGGGTAACGGAGCCGGCCGATTCGCGCGCAAACAGACTAGAGACTTTGGTAACGTTTATAAAATCGGCTTTTTTGAGGCTAATTTCTGTGGCAAAGTCCGACGGGATCAGTTTGCGGTAGGGTGGGTATTTACCTTCCACTAGGCGGGTGGTGAGTTCTACGTCCCCCACCTTAAAGAGGGCCTGCTGGTCGTTGTGGGTAACGGTAATTTCGCCGTCGTCCGCCAAAATTCGGAGTAAATCTTGCATGGCGCTAGCAGGTATTAACAGGGATATTTCGTGACTGTTTGCGCCTAGGTCTTTTTCTGCTAGGCGGTAGCTATCAGTAGCAGCCATATACAGCCGGCCACCCTCTGTGTGTAGGTATACTCCGGTGAGAACGGGGCGTGATTCATCGGAGCTAGCAGCAAACAGCACTTGCTGCAGCGCTTTTTTGAAGTCCGCCGCCGGCAGTGTCCAGGTTTTACCGTCTTCTATGGCTGGCAAAGTAGGGAAGTCGTCCGCGGCAATGCCGTTAATAGTGGACTTATATTGGTCTGTGTTTACGTGCAGTTTGTTCTCTTCTAGCTTCAGATTAATGACTCCGCCCGGCAGACTTCCAACAAAATCTTGCATTAGGCGAGCAGGGACGGTAATAGAGCCTTCTGTTTCAACTTTGGCGCCAGTAAAGTAGCTAATCGCGATGTCTAAATTGGTGGCTGATAAGCAAAGCCGATTGTCTACCGTTTTAACTAACACGTTAGCTAGGATTGGTAGGGCATTGCGTGTGTTAGCAACGCGCGCAACGGCTCCCAAGGCGCGGTTTAGGTTTTCTTGAGTAACTTGGACTTTCATTATGCACATCCTCCCCGTGTATTAGTAGTTATTTTTTTATTCAACAAGAAATAGTTATATATAGAGGCTGTGGAAAGCGTGGATAAACCGATTTCTACCCCTGTAAAAACTGCAAAATAAGCGGTGGATAAACCAGCGCATAACTGGCGAATAGATTGGTGGATAAATTGTGGTTTATGCGCAGCCTTATTGATCCAGCGGCTGAGGGCTGTGAAAAAGCCCACACTAAAAACGGCAGTTGTACTAGAGTTGTGCACGCTTTGTCCACAGCTTTTACGCATACAATTTTTCCTTAATTTGATTAATCGCGTTGCGTAAGTCTGCGTCCAAACTAGACTCATCGGTAATTTTTTGGACGGAGTGAATAGCGGTGGTGTGGTCTTTGCGCCCTAATTCTTTAGCGATTTTAGGGAAACTGAGGTGCAGTTCCGACCGCATCATGTACATAGCGATTTGGCGGGGAACCACAATATCCTTGTCTCGTTTAGGACTCAGTAAATCCTCTACCGGTACTTGAAAGTGGCGGGCGCAGCGTTCAATAATCTGTTTAGCACTCAAGTGTTTAGGCCGAGCTTTACCGCTGCCCAGCACAAACTTAACGGCATCAATCGTTGGTTCCATGCCGTGCATCTCACAGTAGGCCAGCAGTTGATTAAGCGCGCCCTCCAGTTCACGGATATTAGTCTGAATACGGGTAGCAAGATAATCAGCTACCTCTGTTGACATGATCATTCCTTGCTCCTCAGTCTTAGATTGCACAATGGCCGTGCGCGTCTCTAGGTCCGGGATTTGCAAATCAATACTCATACCCCAGGCAAAACGGGTTTTAAGCCGATCTTGAATGGTGGGGATATCCTTAGGCGGCCGGTCTGAGCTGATAATAATTTGCTTGCTACTCTGGTGCAGAATGTTAAATGTGTGAAAAAATTCTTCTTCTGTCCGATCTTTGCCGGCCATAAACTGGATATCGTCCACAATCAACATATCCGCGCTGCGGTAGTGGTTGGCCACCTCTGATGTTTTCTTGTATTTAATGGCATCAACAAACTCCTGAATAAATTGCTCCGTAGACACGTACAGCACTTTAGCGTCCGGGTGCGTCTCTAGATAGGCGTTGCCGGCGGCTTGCATGAGGTGGGTTTTGCCCACGCCAGAGCCGCCGTATAAGAAGAGCGGATTATATTTGGTTCCGGGGGTTCTAGACACAGCCTGGCAGGTTACAAAAGCCAGTTCGTTACCCGGCCCAACCACAAAATTATCAAAGGTGTAGCGATCGTTTAAGCCTTGGCGGTAGCTCTTAGTTAAGGAGTTAGCCGGTACGGGCTGGCGCTCCGGTGCCTGCTTGGCAGCCTTAGGGTTAGCCGGCGCGTTTACTAGTAGCGTTTCTTCTGTTTCTTCACGTACCACTTTGGCCGCAATTTTAAACTCTATCTCTTTGGGCTCGCAGCCATTTTTTGCCAGCAGCCTTTTAATATTCTCTTTATAAGGACCGGCTTTATCTATAATGAATCCATTAATAAAACCAATAACAATTTTTTCATCTGTTAACTGTAGAACACGACTCTTTTTAAAGACAGCGGCAAACGCACCTCCAGAAATCTCTATTTCTAGCTCTCCCATCACTGTCTTCCACAGCTTGTCTTGGTCTACTGTTTCCACTGGTTCCCCTTGGTTTCTTAAGCTCTAGTATAGCCATGCCAAGCCGACTTTTCCACAAGTCAATGCAAAAGTTACTACAAGTTTTATTGACTTCGGCCTTGCCAGAGGTGAAGTTATGCACAGTTTTTTACAACAGATAAGGATGTGTGGATATCTTGTGATTGATGGGGGATAAGTCTGGGTGCATCTGCGAATTTGTATTGTCAAAACTACGCCGTTTGCCCTTTGTGCAGCCTTCTTGTATAATAGCCGCATATGCCAAAACGAACGCACCAACCAAAGAAGCGCCACCGCGCGCATGAACACGGTTTCATGAAGCGGATGGCCAGCAAAGCCGGCCGCGCCGTGCTGCGCCGCCGCCGCAACAAGGGCCGGACCCAGCTGTCCGCCTAATTTGCAGAAAATGCCCTCCGGGGCATTTTTTATATTGCGTAAAAATCCGGATTTTCTAGAAGCCCACGCCTGGTAGCGTGTAGCGCCCACCGCGTGGCCGCGGAGCGGGCTTCTAGAAAACGACTATTTTTGAGAGGTGACACAACCCACTCAAGGGGTGCTACACTAGAAACTAATGATACAGAGACAACATCGATTTTGGGGCAGAAGCAGCATTGACCGCGTGCATAAACAGGGGCGGGTACAGCGCTCAAAGCAGCTCAACCTAAAATACATGCCCGGCCGCGACAATTGGCGTCTGGCGGTGGTGGTGAGCAAAAAAGTGGCCAAGTCCGCCGTAACACGCAACCGAATCAGGCGGCGGCTCTTTGAAATTGTGCGCCTTACGCCAATCCAGAAGCCGCATGACATGCTGCTAGTAGTGCATAGCGCGGACTTAGCTAGTATGCCAGCGCTGGAACTACAAAGAATCGTAGCAGGGCTGCTGTCAAAATCGGGCATCTCTGATACAATAACACCGAAGGAAAGGGATTAAACCGTGTTTACGACTTTTATTGTTCAGCCAATTTTTAACCTACTCGCACTTATTTATGCACTACTGCCAGGGCATAACTTTGGGCTCGCGATTATCATATTTACAGTGGTGGTGCGCATTGCTATTTATCCGCTCTTGCGCAAGCAACTACACCAAGCCAAGCTCATGCGCCAGATGCAGCCGGCTATCAAAGAGATCAAGAAGAAGGCGGCTGGAGATCGGCAAAAAGAATCCATGCTGCTCATGGAGCTGTATAAAGAGCGGGGGATTAACCCAATTGGTTCTATTGGCGTGTTAATTCCGCAAATGTTCATCTTTATCGGTCTGTATCTTGGGCTCCGCAAGGTGGTGGATAATCCTCAGGCAATGATCGACTTTACCTACCCAGCTCTTCAGCAACTACCTTGGCTAAAAGAGTTAGCCGCTAATATCCACAAGTTTGATAACACGCTGTTTGGTCTGATTGATTTAACCCGCGTTGCATCCAGCGCTAAGGGTACCTACTGGCCGGCTATGCTGCTGGTGCTTGGGTCTGCAGTAGCCCAATTTTACCAAAGCCGCCAGCTTGTGCCCAAGAATACGCGCGGCCTCCGGGAAATCTTAAAAGCTACCGCTAACGGGGAAGAAGTGGATGCCGCTGAGCGCAGCGCCAGCACCATGAAGTCCACCAGCTACCTCTTGCCTATAATGATTTTTATATTCACAATTGGGATGCCAGCTGCCCTCAGCCTCTACTGGCTTACGGGTGCGCTCGTAGCCATATGGCAACAAGGTCACCTCTTAAAACAAGATGAACTTGAGATGGAAGCCATTGCGGACAAGCGCGATGTTTCCAAGATTCCTGAAGCAGAAATTGTCTCTTCTCCAAAACCCAAAAGATCCGCCAAACCAGCCTCTAAGAAAGCTAAAAGGAGGAAGAAGAAATGAATGAATCAATGGACGATGCCGTTCTCTACGCCAAAAAATACCTAGAGGACCTGCTCAGCTTTTTTGGCCTTAACACCGACGTACACGCCTCCAACGATGAAGAAGTCATCCAGCTGGCCGTGCCCAGCACGTACCTGAACGCCTTTTTGATTGGCCAGCGTGGCGACACCGTCCGGTCTTTGCAGTTCTTAGTCATGAGCGCCCTAAAAAACAAGGGCTACCGCTACTCCCGCGTCAATGTTGACGTTGCTGACTACAAAAAGCAGCGCGCGGACCGCCTGCGTGAAAAAGCCGAGGCATGGGTAAAAAAGGTCCGTGACTCCTCTGAGCCCATGGATTTGCAGCCAATGAACGCAGCTGATCGCCGTGTGGTCCATCAGCTGGCGGCTGAATACGGCTTGTCTTCTGAGTCTGCTGGGGAAGGGCGCGACCGGCATATTGTGCTAAAGGTTGCTTCTGGTGCAGAGCCGGCCACTACCACGGAAGATCCGGTAGCTTCTACCGAAGAAGCGCTCTAAAAAGTAGTGTTGTTTTTGAGCCACTTTCTAGACGAGTAATCTAGAAAATATTAACTACCATATGTCAAATATTGGTAGGGGAGAAGTAGGGGACTACTTTTGCCCCAAAACCTGGTTGTAGACGGCCAGCGTTTGCTGGGCGCAGCGTTTCCAGGAGTATTTGGCAGCTTGCGCGCGGCCAGCTGCAATCAGCCGCGCGCGCAGCTGCTTGTCTGTTAAGACTTCATCAACCCCGTCGCTAATCGATTGCACGTCTAGTGGGTCCACGTAGTGGACCCCGTCGCCATACACCTCTGGGGCGCAGCTAGCGTTGGAGCTGACTACGGGGGCGCCTGCTTGCATGGCTTCTAGTGCCGGTAGCCCAAAACCCTCGCTGAGGCCTGGGAAGACATAGGCGCGGCAGTGCTCTAGCATCCAGCGGAACTCCGGGTCTGGCACAAAGCCGGCAAATATCACGTTCTTTAGCCCATTAGCTTTCACGTATTTTTGGTGGATTTTGTACATGTCATCTGTTTTGCCACATAAAACTAGGAGTAGTTTAGGGTGTTTTGCGAGCAGCGTTTGGTGAGCATCTATGAGGCGGCGCAGGTTTTTGTGCGGCATGGGACGGCCAACATACATAATAAAGTCCTTGCCGGCAAGGCCCGGCCAGGCTTTGCCGCCGGGTGGAAACGGGTCGGCAGCCAAATACGTGGTGGTAAATTTATCGCGCCGGACATGGGCGTACTGCGCGACATCATTGGCCACATAATCTGTATAGGTCAAAATGTGCTTGGATTTGTGGGCCGCGTACCAGGTCAAAAACGCGTAAATAACGCGCTTTACGCGGTAGACCAGCGGATTCTTGGTGGGGTTAATGAACCGCAGAACAGTCAGGTCGTTAATAGTTGTAATTGACCTTTTAAAATACAGAATTGGTTGCTGTGTCATGCCAAAGTGGACCAGGTCTGCCTTTAGGCTGTAGAGTTGGCGGGCATATCCTAGCTGTTCGCTCAGAGTAAACTCCTTAAAGGGACAAGCCACTTTATGAAAGTTGGGATTGGTAAATTGGGCCTTGTCCATGTCCTCCGGCTTTAAGAGAACAGAGTATTTATTGGCTTTATCTAGGTGTTGTAAATAATCCAACAAGCGGGAAATGTACCTACCGGTGCTGGCACTGTACTCCCGCGCGTCTACCGCAATATGCGCCATTTTAAACTCCTTAATTTTCTTAATGCAGATGCGTTTGGCGGCAAATCTTTAACAATTAACGCCCAAAATTCCTGGTCCGATATTTTTTTATTATCTTGGATTCTTTGACGCTGCTTGGCGTCTTTAAGCCTGCGAGCATCTTTGCGCCCCTTGAGCGCGTACTTTAGTTGGCCGCGGGTGATTGACCGTAACAAGAATAGCGTCAAGGCCACATTGAGCCGCCTTTGCACGTGTTTCAGGTATGGCTCCGGAATGTTTTTATATGTCAGGAGCGGCAAGTTCTTCATAGTTTGATATGTGGTAAAGCCCTTCATTTTTGAGCTGGTCATGCCAATGGCGTGATACACGCGCGCCTCCGGCACATAGGCCGCTTTCCAG
>JAGQNO010000023.1 GCA_020428025.1 Candidatus Saccharimonadota bacterium
GGCGTGCCGCTACTACCGATTGTAAAAGGGCAGGCGCGGACACTGCTAGAAATGCGCGTCTACGGAGCATTGTTTGCGGTTTTGAGCGTCTGGAGCGCACGTTTTGCCGGACTGCCCAGCTGGTCGATTCTATTAATTTTTGCTCTGGCGATGTATTGGCTGTTAGCACTTGCCACACCGTTTTCTAAGGGCTATGCTGGCCGGTCGTTTGGTAGGTCTCTGCTGGTGCTGATGGGCTGGAACGTCGTCTTGTTTATTGCGGGTCTAACGGCAAACTAAAAAAAGCGCCCCGCGTGCAGGGCGCTCCTTTTGCAGGACAAGGGGACAGGGTCCTAATTGGCTTGCGACTGGCTGGTCGTGTCTTTGACTGCCGAATCGTTCTGCTTGTTTTGGCCTTGGCTATCGCCGCGCGGACCGTTATCTGCTCCGGGCTTCATACCCATGCCTTCGTTGGTGGCAACAACCTTAAAATCCTCGTCTAAGGCTAAAGTGATTATGCTGCCATCCGATTTTTGCATGTGGACTTCATAGACACCGTTGCCATCGGCGTCAGTTTCCACGCGCTTAACAGTAGCGTCTGGCTGGGCGGCTTTAGCGGCTTCAGTTGCCTTGGTCAATTTGTCGCCTGTCAGCAGTTCTTCTGTTTTGCCGTTTGCTTGGTGACCGCTCTTAGACCAATCTTGCTGAGGCGGCTGCTGCGTAGCTTGCGTGGTTTGAGTGGTGCTAGCGGTGGTGGCGGTGTCAGCGTGTGCACCAATGGCGCTCACAAGCGACCCTCCCGCTGTAGCAGCAAACGCGCTTAGGCCAACTAAGCCAGGTAAAATTAGAGTTTTTTCATATTCATAGGCATTCTCCTTTTGTTAATTACGTACGCCTTCCGGATGGCAATAGTATCCTGACAAACCAACATTAAAAAGCCCTTAAGGTGCTATACTAGAGCCAACATGCATAAGCGAATTTTGCTGCTAGCGGTCGCACTATTTACGCTAATTTTGGGTGGTCAGGCCGTAGCCGATGAGCCCGCCAACGTTGAACGCATTAAGCAATTTGACGTTGATATTACGCTCAGCAAAGAAAATATTGCGCAGGTCAAAGAGCACATCGTGTATGATTTTGGCGCAAACTACAAGCACGGCATGTACCGCGACATCCCGGTGGATTATGTTGACGGCTCAGATCGGTACTACATGCAGTTTACGTATGGAGGTACCACCGATGAGCAAGGGCAAACTGTGCAGGTGCAGCAGTCTAATCAGTCTGGTAATGTGCGGCTGCGCTTGGGTGATCCAAATCAGACCATAACTGGGGCGCATACCTATAATATTACCTATCGTCTAGGCCCAATTTTGTATCAGAAAAACGGCCAGCTGTTTCTAAACTATGACGTGATTGGTACGGGCTTTACGGTGCCCATAGATAATGCCAAGATTACATTCCGTACCGCAGACGGCACACCTTTGAGCCAACTAGAGTGCTTCCAGGGTGCTCAAGGTTCAAAGGGTAGCTGCGCTGTGGATCAAACTGCACCCGGCGTAGCCACCGCATCGCTAACTGGGCTACAGGCTGGGGAGGGGGCAAGCCTTAATGCCTATTTGCCCGCCAGCTATACTTCAAATTTGTTGGAGGCAGGTAAAAACGCGCCTCGATCCCCAAGCATCGCAACTGGTCTTAGCGTGCTTGGTGCATTTTTTTTGATTCTTTTTACTCCTTTCTTTGCTTTTGCGTATATTGCGTTTAAGCATATTCGCTTACGACTCAATGATAGAAGGTTGCGTAAGAATGAGACTATAGTGCCGCAATACGAGGCGCCAGATGAGCTGTCTCCCGCAGAGGTAGGTTATCTAAATGATGACGTGACTAACGGCGTAGAAATTACAGCCGTAATTATTGACTTAGCACGCCGCGGGCACTTAAAAATTACTCAGAATGAGCCACCAAAAGGCATCTCTAAGTTTTGGGACAATAAACCAGACTATACTTTTGAAAAAACAAATTCGGCGCCTATCGATCAGTTATCGCCGGCAGAAATTCATATATATTCTGCACTTTTTTCCAAGGGCTCAACCGTGCAGCTCAGTGGAGTTGACAGAAAAGCCATGGCTAACGCGGTTAAAGCGTTCCATAGTACCATAGAAAATATCATGAAACAAAAGGGTTTTTACGGCCGTGTGGGCCAGTTTGTGCAAAGCAATTTTTTGACAAGGAAAGGCGCTCACGAATGGGCTTTGGTCCAAGGCCTAAAAATGTACATTACGGTTGCAGAAAAAGATCGATTAGCCTTTACTGATGCACCCTCAAAAACCCCAGAGCGCTTTAATATGCTCTTACCTTACGCCATTGCCCTAGGCGTAGAGAAAGAATGGGTAAAGCAATTTGAGGGCATAGATTTGGGGCTCGCCACTCAGTGGTATGCTGGCGATTTTGCTGCATTGAATTTTGGCTTTATGTCCCAGGGGTTTGATATTGCGTTACCGTCAAGTTCATCCTCAGGCTCGTCATTCAGCTCCGGCGGAGACTTCTCCGGCGGCGGCAGCGGCGGCGGTGGTGGCGGTAGCTGGTAGACGTTAAGAAAATTTTAAGCTTGGGTCACTAGGCTTAACACATGGCAGCAACCTACAACCCAACTACCCCAAAAATCGTTGGCGCAATGGTTATTTTGGCTGTTACCGCCAGCGGTGCATATTTCTTTATCTTGCGCGATATTAAGCCAGAGCAAAGTCGCAGCAGTTTGCCTACGGCAACATCTACAACCACTACAGTCTCACAGCCTGCCGCGGCAACGACCAGTGTAAATACGCCTGCTTCCACGGCATCCACTAGCGGCTACAAAGATGGTACCTACACTGCAACCGCTAGCTACTACGTGCCGCATGGCCAAAACAATATTAGCGTTACAATTGTCATAAAAGATGGCGTAGTTAGCAGCGTGATGCCCACGCATGATTACCAAGATCACGAATCGCAAATGTACGTGAGTGACTTTGACGATTACATATCCGGCAAAGTTGTAGGCAAAAACATCAGCGCCCTAACCAGCCTAAGCCGTGTGGGCGGTGCTAGTCTGACCACAGAGGGCTTTGACCAAGCTATTCAAACAATTGCCGCGCAGGCCAAGGCCTAAATGGCGGAGTGGTCATTTAAGGCGCTGGGGACGCAGTGGTGGTTGGAGTCGCCCCAGCCGTTGGCTAATCAAGCAGAGATTTTGGCGGTGGTGCGTCAATTTGAAGACGATTATTCCCGATTTAACCCGTCCTCTCTCCTAAGTCAATTGAATGACAAACATGAGCTATTGAGCCCGCCGCCTGAAATGCAGGCCATGCTGCAATATGGCTTAGATATGTATAGTCAGACCGGCGGCGTTTTTAATATGTCCGTGGGCGCGCAGCTGGAAAAAACAGGCTATGGACGGGTGGCTCCAGCAGGCGCCAGAGTTTCAGAAAATTTATTGCAAGATGTGCAGCTGACGTCACAGAAAATAACGCTGGCGCCCCATGTCCGATTAGATTTTGGCGGCTTTGGCAAAGGCTGGTTGGTAGACAAAATAGCGGCCATGGTAGACGGCCCGGTAATTGTTAATGGCGGCGGCGATATTTACGTTAAAGGGCCAAGGCAATCCCTGTTAATTGAGCATCCGCTGACGGCCGGGCAGGCCATTGGCAGCGTGGCAGTAGGCGATGAATCGCTCTGTTCTTCATCGCGACAAAAGCGTGTATGGCGGGATGCAAAAGGACAAGAGCAGTCGCATATTCCGGGCCGGTCCAATCTTTTAAGCGTGCATGTTAGGGCGGAATCGGCATTGGTGGCGGATACGCTCGGCACAGTTTTTCTGCTAGTAGAACGCCCCAAAAGATTAGAGTTGGCGGCCCAGTTTAACGCAGAAATTTTAGAGATTACTCAGGATTTAGACTTTTGGCAAACGCCCGGTTTTGGACTAGAGCCATTTAGAAACTAAAGGCTTCCAAGCTAATCTGATTAGGCGGCACGTCCAGCCGTAGTAGCTCCTGAAAAACATGCTGGGTAAAACTTTCTGGGCCGCAAACAAAGTAATGCTTGCTTGGCGCGTTTGGAATTAACTGTTCAATTATTTGGCTAGAAATTCTGCCAGAGACCTCACCGGCCTGGAGCGGGCCATCTTGTCTAGACAATATATCCGTGTAGCGATTGCCTAATGCCTTCTTAAAAACAGTTCGCAGTACCGCCGACTGGCGAGTACGATTAGCGTACAGCAGGTAGTGGCCCGGCTGCTCCAAGGCACGCTTAACAAACGGCGTCACGCCAATGCCACCAGCAATAAAAACCGACTCTGGCGGCACGCTAGGTTCCTGTAGAAAGCTGCCATACGGGCCATCAACCAGCAGGGTATCGCCAGGAAGTTTTAGGGCTAATTTTTGGGTGAAGCGGCCGTAGATTTTAAAGGCAACCAGTAGGTCTCCATCGCTACTATAATCCAGCACCGTAAACGGATGCTCCTCTGTTTTTAGACCCATTTGTAGATATACGTACTGGCCAGCCCGTAGTCCCGGCGCCCTTTTTTGAGGCGTTAAACGGAGCAGATGCACGGAATCGCTGAGCTGCTTATTAAAACTAATTGTGTAGGCTAATTTGTCAAAGCCAAACACGTGGCGCAGCCGCAGGGCCACACAAAGTAAGGTAATAGCCACGTAGCAAATCCAGTAGGCCTGAATCGCGTCTGCCTTAAACGATGTGCCTATATCCGGCACGTGCTGCAGCGACAAAAACAGCACCGGGTACGCCAAATAGTGCAGATATTTCCAGGGCCGGTAGCTAATTGCGCCGCGCACAATGGCCGATGTCAGCCAAATCAGCAAGATGGCTAAAAGCGCAAAGCGCCCCCATGTAACTGACGACTCGTAGCCGTTCTTAAACGATGGCACCAGCACGTACTGCCACGGCTCCGCATAGGCCACCAAAATCAGCAGCGGATGCAGCAAAAAGATGACAATACCGTATGTACCCAACCAGCTGTGCAGCTTAAGCTTGGCCGCTAGGTCTTTAAAAAACAGCCCAGATATAGCCCGGGTGCCTAAGATAAACTGCCACAGCAGCAGCGACAGCCCGATGTAGCCGGCTACGGATGATCCCCATAGCGCCGTAGACTTCGTGAGTCCCCAGAGAGATGGTGACGGCACTAGAAGGAGGAAGGGAACGGTGGAAATAATAATGGCCACAATGACTAATTTATGTCTGCTTTTTTCTGTCATGCATGCAGTATAGCTACAGCTTTCTTAAAGTATTCTTAAAGGTGGTTGAAACCTAAATGCTCACTGGTGTTTGGCTTGGAGGCTTAGGAGCAAGTTACTTCAGGTATGGTTGCGGTGGTGGGTTCTTTGGCGGGAGGGCAGAGCGACAAGCCTTTTGCCAAGATAGCCTTTTTTATTTCTGGGAGAGCTTCGAGTGAGTTGGATGTGGCCGGAAGATGCAGGAGCACTACATCGCCTCCCTGCACATTGACAAGACTTTTTACTATCTCCTCTGTACTCTTGCCGGTCCAGTCGTTAGTATCGATGCTCCAGTTGCAAACCCGCTTTCCAAGCCCCTCAGCAGCTGAAATTACGCGGCCGTCTACGTAGGTTTTGCCATCTTCTTTTTTGTACGTTGCGCCAAATGGCGGGCGGAATAGATTGGCGATACCACCTGATTTTATCGCGTTTTGTATTTCTTCCGTTGTCTTCATCTTAGTCAAATCAGGGTGACTCCCAGTGTGATTTCCCACATAAAAACCGTCTGACCGCAGCATGTCCACGCTGGCCTGATTAACAAAATCCTTGTTTGGAAAAAATATCGCGCCCGCGCCAAGTCTTTTTAATGCTTCGTCAAATTCTTTGATTCGCTTTGGAGATGCCTTATCATCAAACGTTAACAGTACTTTTGTTTTAGAAACATTGCCACAGTGCTCTATGTCGTTCACTTGCTTAGTCGTTACGCCTTCATGATCATACAACCCAACATAACCTGCAACAGTAGCGTTGCTACTCTTTTCCGATTTTGATGGACTCGGCAGCGGACTAGCAGCGGCGCTTCGTTGAATAGGAGTTTGATTCCCTGAGTGAATTTGCTGATTGTTTATTCCAAGAACAGAGGCTGTTTGGTCTCCTATCAATCTAATCATATCTACGCCGGCGCGGCCCCCAGCATCGATCCAGTAGTCTGCTGTCACCCTATCTCCAGGGTGTGACTCCACCTCGTGGGCAAGAAACCCTCCGTATACGGCAACTGGAATCAAGAGTGCCCCCTTGCAAACCCGCATTGCGATAGATTGAGAGGCAGGTTGTTCTTGAGCTGAAGCCATAGAGTGTATCCTGGTAAGTTGACAGAACTATACATTATATTTAAAGAATGTGCAACAAAGTTACATTATTCTAGTTTTGATAATGATTATGCTAAATACTAAGTTTGCGCAATAGTTAATTCTATGGTTATATTGGAATCGTGCAAGGATCTATTCCCAAACGAAAGAGGTGATTCCTCATGCACACGCACCTTCCCATGCAGTACACGGGGGACGGAGTTCTATTTCCGGCCACCCTGGTCACGGTCGTCATCACGCTGCTGTTGATGTCCTTGCTGTACTTCCCGGCCCACAGGCTCCAGGGCGAGAAGTTCAAGAAGTTCATTCCGCTGCGCAACGTCCTGTACACCCTGTGCATCGTGATGCTTGCAGGTGTTCTGGCATTGCTTCCCATCTTGGGGTGGCTGGCTGCGCGCCTGCGCGAAATCCTGGCCATTGCCATCGAGGCAGCCAACATCAACGACGTCGGCAAAGGCGCTGTCAGCCTGGTGTTCATCCTGGTCATGATTTGGCTGGTGGTGGCCATCCACGGACGTTCCAAGGCGGGTCGTCCCACTACCTGGCTCATGGTCGTCCTGGCCATCGTGTCCACCGGGTTCTTCGCTACCCCCACCGGCGTCAAGCTGGTCGAGTGGTGGATCGAGTACGTCGGCGTCAACTTGGGTATCGCCCTGGTCAAGGTCTGGAACGTCCTCAGTACGCCGCTGTCCTGACCCACAACTGCAAGAAGGTGCAACTGCTCTGGTGAGTGTCTTCGTACGCAAGTACTAAAAACACTCCCAGAGCAGCTACACCCAAGCTAAGAAAATAATTATCATAATAAATTTTTGTGGCAGATTTTATAAAAATGGTGCTGCGGGTGGGGGAGTCTGATTTCTACGTTGGAAATACGTAGTTCATTCTCACCCCAACCCGAGTTGGTTGCACACCCAGCTGCCCTTACTCACGAGGGAGGCGGCTCCTTTCTGCCTTCTGATTCAGGATGTCGGCCCAGCCTTGTGGGTTGGGCATGTTCTCCAGGATTAGGTCCTGGCTGCCGTTGGCGCCCAGCTGGCTGATGACCACGTCGCCGTAGCCCAGACCCTCGTCCGCCAGTCCAGCATCTAGAGTGGAACACCCCACGATGGTGTCGTAGCGGACCGTGATGTCTTCCGTGGTCATCCACCAGAGAAGGAGCGGCGCCTGCTTGGTGATGTGCAGGGCCCGGTCCGTCAACCAGTAGATGCGGAAGACGTGGGGTAGGTAGGTCTTCAGGACCTGCCAGGCAGTGCAGAGGAGGACCAGGGCGCAGAGCCAAATGACCCAAAGACCCAGGACGCTCAGGCTGTACTGCCACCCAATTGTGACCAGCCAGGTGGCGGCCATGATGAGCGCCAGTTTCCTGAGCTGCTGTTTCCGGTTTCTGGCCAGCCTACTGCCTTGCTTGGCTGTTTCCAGCCGCTGCGCTAGCCAGGCTCGCTTGGTCCGAGGTGTCGGACGGGCGTCCGAAGCAATCAGCAACAGTAAGAGCATGGTCACGATGAAGAGACCGTGCAGCCAGCCGATGCTGTAGAATGCCAAGGGTCCAAAGATGCCCTCAAACAGTGCTCGTCCGGTTGCCAGAATGGCCAGAATCCCAGCCGCTAGCCAGTTCCACGTGGGATAGACCCAGTCAAACGTGTGCTTGCGGGTGGCCAGCTCAATCCTGGTCTCCGGGAGGCCGCCGTTATCGCTGGACCACATACGCCACAGGATGTGACGCAAGGAGTCGCGACTGACATCAACTTGGCCCCAGCTCACCTGGATAGGCGCTCCATCATAGTTCCTGAGCCGACCGGCGACGGTCCGCTTCATGAACCAGACGTAGGCCGCTGGCAGCAGTACGCAGAACATGCCCAGCAGGGTCAGGTACAACCCGGTCGAGATGTCCAGCGCACGCAAGTTGTACCACAGGCCGCCAATGAAGGCTGCCCAAAGTACGGCCCAGCCGCCAGCACCCAGCCAAACCGGTCCCAATTCCTCCTCCATGGTGAAGGGGTAGAGGAACAGGGGGTTGGTCGCTTCCGGCTCGCTGCTGGCGTGCAGAGTCGGTTGCTGCTGTGGTGCTGTGACCTGCGTATTGGCCAGCTGCTGCGTGAGCTGCTGTTGATACGAAGGCTTTGGTTTCCGGAGAGACACGTGTCTCACCTCCTTGTTAAAGTATGCGGGTGCATACGGGTGTGCTGTCGTAATGGGAAGTCCCCATTAGACCTCCTATAGTTTTACAACAAACCACATTTTTATACAAAAGCAGTATGTAATAAACATACAAAAAAACCAGAATGATTAATTTGCAATTTTATGATATTTTGTGTATAACCATAATATCTTGCCAATCGGCGGATCTCTCCTAGCGATGATGATCTTGGCCAACCGGCCAGATTGCTCATCCACAACTCACCCACCCACCCATCCCGTCCCACAGGAGGAAGCATGTCCATTTCCACCGCCTTCAAGCGAGGCGCTCGCGTCCCGCGAGTGAACACTGCCAAGGCCAAGGCACGGGCGCAGGCTGCCGGCCAGAAGACCGGACACGCCCTGGCGCGCACTGCCTACGGCGTGTTTCCCGCTGGCATCGTCCTGGCGACCGCCGTCAGCTTCATGACAAAGGAGCGATGGGCGACCTATCAGACCGCGCCCACGCTCATACTGGTCGCAGCTCTCGTCGTCGCCTTCGGGGCCTTGGTCGCGTTCTTCACGTTCGTTCGCGGTCTGTCGCAGAACGAGACCAAGGGGTCCGTCGGGACGGCCAAGGGCAATGCGGCTCTCGTTGTCGCCGCCGGCCTGGCGTTCTGTGCCTACTGGGTCTACCAGCAGGCCTCTGCCCCCATCTGGTGGCAGCAGGAGCTGCTCGCCCGCGTCATCATCGGCGTCGGCACCATCGCCGGGTGGACCTGGGGCGTGGCTGCCTTCAACCGGCTCCAGTCGGTCAAGGCCGCCAACCAGGTGGTGGACGAGGAGGAGTCCTGCAGTCCCCCCTGGCAACAGCCGGAGAGCCTGGAGAGCGAGCTCTTCGGGTCCCGGTAGGGATGAGCGCCGGTGGCGGTAGGATGTGTCCACTTGGACATACACCTACCGCTACCGGCACCCCTAACAACTTCGTATTTGAATAAAAATGACCTACAAAAAGTAGGTCATTTTTGTTGAGCTTCTCATTCAACGAACCCTTCGGGCTCGCATCCCTCCTCAATATACTAAAATGCCCCCGCGCGTAGCGGAGCATTTTAGTATGGCTGGGCATAAGGGATGATTATAGAACTCTAGTAGGACTAGATAACCTAGGCGTT